>JAHISY010000081.1 GCA_018817365.1 Patescibacteria group bacterium
CAAGATTTGCGAGGTAGATACGGTGGAGCTCTATTGGAAAGGAATGAAGGTGTATGTTCTCACTGCGATTGATCGGTTGAGCCGAGTGGCTTTTGCGCGAGCTTACACTTCTCATTCGAGTCGAGCGGCGGCAGACTTTCTGAAACGGATGCAACTATTAATTGGTGGTAAGTTTGCAGTCGTGCCAGATAATGGTTCAGAATTTCACGGAGAGTTTCTGAAGGCGGCAGCTGAATTGAAGCTATATCTCTACTGGGCGCGAGTGAGACAACCAAAAGATAAACCGCAAGTGGAGCGATTTAATCGAACAATTCAGGAAGAATTTGTAGCTCTCGGAAATAATCACATTCCGATTAAAAAGTTCAATCAACGAATGACCAAGTGGTTGATTCACTACAACTTTGAACGACCGCACCAAAGTTTACGATATTTGCCACCACTAGTTTGGATTGCTAAATTTTACCCAAGGGTGTTACCTATGTATCCAGTTCATACACGCCTTTGACAAATCTAATCTTTTCCGATAAATTTTTGCCACTTTAATTTTTTTCTCATGAATTTCAAAAAACTCTTCACTACGGTTTTCGTTATTTTTCTACTCGCTGGCTGTAGCAGTCTTTCAGAAATCGAGGCAAAAAATCTTGCTGAAAATTTCATCAATGAACACTTGCTTTCTGGCGGGTTCACCGCGAGTGTGCTCGAAATTAAAAGCGAATCGGGCTTTTGGAAAATAAAAATCCAGCTTTCCGATGGACGAGAGGTGGATTCCCTCATGTCAAAAGACGGCAAAATTTTCGTGCCGGAGGCAATTTACATCGAAGAAGTTCAAGCTGAAGCAGAGAAACAAAAATTAGCAGCGGAGGCAGCGCAAACTGAACTGCTTGCAAGTTTAGAAAAGAGCGACCGACCGACGGTGGAGCTTTTCGTAATGAGCCACTGTCCGTTCGGCACTCAAGCTGAGAAAGCGATTCTCCCCGCGATTGAGGCGCTTGGTGATTCCGTTGATTTTCAATTGAAGTTCGTAAACTACGCGATGCACGGCGAAACCGAAGTTCTCGAGCAACTGCAGCAATTCGCGATTTCAGAGAAATATCCTGAAAAACTGATTACTTACCTGAAAAAATTTCTCGAAGCGGGAGATTCCGCTGCAGCGCTCGCGGCTGTTGATTTGGAAATCGAAGATTTGGCAGACACGATTGCAGCGACCGACGCAGAATTCGAAATCACGAAAAATCTTGAAGACGAGGCGAGTTGGGTTTCAGGGAGATTCCCGCAATTTCTCATCCATGAAGCGGAAAATGAAAAATACGATGTCCGCGGTTCGCCGGCACTCGCCGTGAATGGAAAAATAATCGAAGCGGCGCGCACTCCTGCGGCGATGCTGGAAGCAATCTGCATGGCTTTTGAAAATCCGGCAGAAGCGTGTTCGCTCGAACTTTCCACAGCCACCCCATCTTCCGGTTTTGGTTTTGAAGGTGAGGGGAGCGGTGAAGGCAGCTGTAGCTGAAAAATTAAGAGTAAAATATATTTTTAAGTTAAATTTTTTTCGGAATGCTTTCTAAAACTCGTACCCGCAAACGTAAACGGACACACGGTTTCCTCGTGCGAATGCGCACGCCCGGCGGGAAAAATGTAATCGCGCGAAGAAGAGCAAAAGGTCGAGCGAAGCTCGCGGTTTGAAATGCTAAAAAAAGAATTTCGTTTGCGGCAAAAAGAAGAGGTGGAAGCAGTTTTCAAACGCGGTAAATTCGTTTCGATTCCCGAGCTGATTTTCCGTTTTCTGCCAAATAATCTTGGATTCACACGAATCACGGTTTTGGTTGGGGTGAAATTGAGCAATAAAGCCGTACACCGCAACCGCATTCGAAGAAGATTGCGGGAATTAGCGAGATTGAATCTCGAAAAGTTTCCAAAAGGTTTTGATTTGCTCATCGTAGCGCGAGATTCTAAACTGCGCGAAATGGAATTCACAGAATTGACTCAAAAATTTCTCAAACTTATCTCCAAACTCCCAAATTCTCGAACTCGAAAAGGATAAAGTTCAAAATTGGCTTCACTCATAGTTTTTATTACTTTTTATTTTTAATTTTTACTTCAAACGTGGACAAGCAAAAACTTTTAAATTATGCGCTAATCGTGGTTATCACGATTTTATTGCTGCAAACTTTTAACAATAAAAAAGAGCAGCAGCAAATCATGAGGGATGATTTGCAGATTGTCGCGAAAAATGAAATTACTACCGGCAGCGCGGTTATTTTGAATTTGCAGAATAATACTTCTGAAAAAATTACCCTCGCGAATGACTGTCCGAACGAGCCTTTTTCTGTTTCGAAATATTCAAATGGAGAATGGCGAGAAATTTTTGCGTCCACAGACTCCGCTCGTTGCGAGAGCGGGATGATCGAATTGCTACCGAACGAAAGGATTTCGGTGAATTATCAGCCGTGGCAGCGCGAGCTTTTTTCCGAAGTTGGAAAATATCGAATCGAGATTTTGGTCGGAGATAGAACTTTTCTCCACGAAATTGAAATCAAGAACCCCGGCTTTTTCGGCAAAATTTGGCGCGAGCTGATTTATCGCCCGATTTATAATACTCTTGTTTTTCTCACGCGAGCCGCCAATTACTCTTTCGGATGGGGAGTTGTTTTGCTCACCATTTTGCTGCGCGCAATTCTTTTTGTTCCTTTCCAAAAAAGTTTGAAATCACAGCGGCGATTGCAAAAAATCCAACCGGAAATCGAGGCGATCAAAAAACGTTTCGAGGGCAATCAGCAGATGATCGCGATGGAGACGATGGCTTTAATGAAAAAAAACAATGTCTCTCCATTCGGCAGTTGTCTTCCGATTTTAATTCAAATGCCTTTTCTGCTCGCGCTTTTTTGGGTGGCGCGTGACGGTCTCGGCGAAAACAGTTTTGTTTATCTTTATTCTTTTCTCGCGGACTTTGATCATGCGACAGTTTTGATGAATTTCCTCGGTCTCGATTTGCTCCAAACCGGCGCGCAATTTTATTTCGTGCTGCCGATTTTTCTCGCTATTTCTCAATTCGCGCAGATGAAACTCGCAATGCACCATTCCGCCAAAAATAAGCTCGCGCACAAACCGGGCGAAAATCCGATGCAAGATGCGATGCATTCGATGACTAAAATGATGCCGTATTTTTTGCCGGTAATGATCGGTTTTTTCTCCGCTTCGCTTCCCGCTGCTGTGGGGATTTATTGGGGAGCCTCCACTCTTTTTGGAGTCGGACAACAATTAATCGTGAACCAGCAAGTTAAATAGTTTGTTGAATTTTTTAGAAATTTTAAATTTTTAAGTTTTAAAACAATTTTTAATTCTCCAATTTCTTAATTCTGAAAAGTTTTAATTTACTTTAAAATTCTAAATTAGATTTTTTTATTTCTTATTTTTAATTTTTTTAAGATGGAACTCACAATCAAAACCGCTGCCGAAGATTTGCTCGCGGGGCTGCAGCTTGAAGAAGCGAGCGTGCGAGTCGAGCGCAAAATTCAAGAGGATGGCGAGGAACTCGAGCATTATCTCGTGGAAGTCAAAACCACGGATGCTCCGCTTCTCATCGGCAAACACGGCGACAATCTTGAGGCTTTTCAACATATTCTCCGTCTCGCCGCCAGTAAAAAAGCGGAGGAATTGAATCGCCGGATAACTCTCGTCGTCGATGTAGACGGTTATCGGAAGAGAAAAGAGGAAGATGCGGTCGAACTCGCGAAGCGGCGAGCCGAGGCGGTTCGCGCGAGCGGAAATTCGGTGAAGCTTCCGCCGATGAGCGGATTCATGCGGAGACTCGTGCATCTCGAGCTCGCGAAGCCGGAGTGGGACGATATCCAAACGGAATCGGTTGGAAATTTCGGCTACCGCGCAGTAGTGATAAAAAGCAAATAGGTTGCCGTTCGAATCGTCCGATTATTCACTTCACTCGTTTGTTTTGATTGTTTGAATAAAATAACATCTACAGCAACTCTAACATTTACAACAATTCGAACATTCATCGCCGGAATCGGTTTCGACGCGATTCACGAAAATGAAGCGGTTTTGTGGGTGGCAGATTTTTTTCAAAAAAACCAAAACAGTCCGCGAATTCAAAAGAAATTTTTCCTCGTCACTCCAAATCCCGAGATGGTCATCGCTGCGCAAAAAAATCCTGTTTTTAAAAAAGTTCTCAACGCTGCCGACTTCGCGGCGGCAGATGGAGTGGGCATTTTGTGGGCGAGCTATTTTTTGAATCTGCGGAAACGAAATTTTCTCACGCTACTCGCCTCGCTCGCGGCGATTGTTTTCGCTCCGCAAAAAATTCGAAAAGTGATTCCAGAAAGAATTACCGGTACTGACCTTTTTCCGAAACTTCTTGAATTTGCAGCTACCCGAAAAAAGAAAGTTTTTCTGCTGGGAGCGAAGGAAGGAATCGCGGAAAAAGTTAAAAAGAGATTTGAACAAAAATTTCCCGATCTCGAAATTTCCGGCATGTTTTCTGGCTCCCCGAAAATCTCCGAAGAGGAGGGGATTCGCGAGCAAATTGACTCCTCGCAGGCAGAGTTGCTTTTTGTGGCTTTCGGCGCGCCAGCTCAAGAAATGTGGATTGCGCGAAATTTGTCGAAATTTAAAACAGTGAAATTCGCGGCGGGAATCGGCGGAGCATTTGATTTTCACGCGGGGGCGATTTCTCGCGCTCCGAAAATTTTTCGCCAGTTCGGACTTGAATGGCTGTGGCGACTTATTAGCCAGCCGAGCAGGTTTCCACGGATTTGGAATGCGACTTTTCGATTCGTGAAGCTGGTGTGGCGGGAGAGATACAAGTAGTTGCATTTTTTCACCCAAATCTGTAAAATATCGCAGCTCCAAATCATCCGCCTTTGCTCTAGCTTCGGCAAACAAGAGTTTGGGACAAATTTAATTTCTGAAAAAATGAAATCTGGAATCCATCCGACCGTTCATAAAAAAACAGTTGCGACTTGCAGTTGCGGAGCGAGTTTCGTGTTCGACTCTACCGTGGAAGCGATTAAAACCGAAATTTGTTCGGCGTGCCACCCGTTTTATACCGGCAAACAAAAATTAGTCGACACTGCCGGAAAGGTAGATAAATTCCGTGCAAGAGTGAAGGCAGCGGAGGCAGCGAAAGATTCGAAAAAGAAATCGAAAATTTCTGAAAACGTAAAAACAGCCGCGGCGGCTAGTTCCGCGAGGCGGGGAAGCGCGGTGGATTCGAAAAAGGCTGTAGGGAAAGTAAAAGCTGCGGCAAAGAAGCGCGAACTTTCAAGAGCGAAAGTTGTTGAAGAAAAATCGGCAGTTGGTAGCAAGCAGTCGGCAGAAAAAGAGGTTGGAGAGAATAAAAAAGATAAAGCTGAAAATTCAAAAGCTGTTGGGAAAAAAGAAATGTAAAATTTCCTGCAAACTGGAAACTGTCAGCTGTAAACTGCCAAAGTGGAAATTATTCGAGCCAATTCCGCGGGGTTTTGTTTCGGAGTTCGACGAGCGTACGAATTGGCGCGGAGTTCTCGTGGCAACAAAATTCAAACTCTCGGGGAGTTGATTCACAATCCCGAAGTTTTGGAAGAATTAAGTTCTCGCGGAGTACGGGCTGTTTCCGCGATTTCAAAAATTCGAACGGGGGTGGTAATCGTTCGCGCGCACGGAATTTCCGAAAAAAAGATGCGCGAATTAAAAAAGAAAAAAATTGAAATCGTGGATGCGAGTTGTCCGTTCGTGAAAAAAATTCACGCGGAAGTAAAAAAATTCGCGACGAAAAAAATTCCGATTCTCATCATCGGGAAACGGCGGCATCCCGAGATGCGAGCGGTGATCGAAGATTTTCCGGAGGTAGAGGTGATCCAAAAAATTTCAGAAAAGCGGCTGCAAAAATTCGCCGGTCAAAAAGTTGCGCTGCTCTCGCAAACAACTGAGCGAGTGGAAAAATTCGAGCGAAGTCTGAAAATTCTCAAAAAAATAAAAGCAAAAGTTTTTGCGAAAAATACGATTTGCAACGCGACTCACGAACGGCAAGCCGCCGCGACTTCACTCGCAAAAAAAGTGGATATAATGATTGTAGTCGGCGGTCGGAAGTCAAACAACACGCGGCAACTTTTCGAGATTATCCGAAAGATCCGACCAACTTTTTGGATTGAAAATGAAAACGAGATTCAAAAAAAATGGTTCGCGGACATCCAAACCGTTGGCGTGACAGCGGGTGCGAGCACACCCGAAAAGACAATCGCGCGAGTTTGTGAAAAACTAAAAAACTTGTAAAATAGTTTCCGCTTTTAACTTCAAAATTATGCACGGCAAAAAGATTCGTCTCGAAAGAATTATCGACCGCAACTCAAAAAAGACGGTGTTGCTTCCGCTCGACCACGGCGCGGGGATGGGACCGATTGACGGTCTCGTAAACTTGAAAGACGCGGTGGATTGGGCGGCGGAGGGTGGCGCGAATGCAGTGATCGGTCACCTCGGACTCGCGCTTCACGGTCACCGCTCCGCAGGAAAAGATGTCGGTTTAATCCTCCATTTTTCGGTATCTACAGAGCTGAATCCGGTAGATGGCGATGAAAAAGTTCCAGTCAATAATGTCCAAACCGCGCTCAAAATGGGCGCTGATGCGGTTTCGATTCACGTGAATTTTGGCAGCGAAACCGAAGCCGAACAGCTTCGTGTTTTCGGTAAAATTTCTACGGATTGTCTCGAATGGGGAATGCCACTGCTCGTGATGGCTTACCCTCGCGGTCCGAAAATTGATAACCCGAATGATGTCAAAAATGTGAAGCTCGTCGCGCGAATTGCCGCCGAGCTGGGGGCTGACATCATCAAAGTGCCATACACCGGCGATTCGAAATCGTTTGAAGAAGTGGTGAAAGGCGCGCTCGATGTGCCGGTCGTGATTGCTGGAGGAGCAAAAGGAAATGATTTGCAGGCTCTCAAAAATGTCGAAGGCGCGATTGCGGCAGGCGGAGCCGGAGTGGCGATGGGACGGAACGCATTCCAGCACAAAAATCCGGCTAATTTTATCAAAGCGACTGCGGCAGTGGTTCACGGTGGCAGAACCGCGGAGGAGGCGATGCGGGAATTTTTGAAGTAGTTTTAAATTCAAGTTTAGCCCGAGAGCCAAAGTATTTTTGGCGTATTTTTGAATTTGACAAAATAAAAAAACTTTTTTAAAATCCACAACTCCAACGATTAATCGAACAATCAAATTTAATTTTCCAAAATGAAGCTAAAAGAAGCTCCACACCTTAAGCAGACAAGTCTGTTTCCGACAGAAAATAATTTGGTGGACGATTTGAGTAAAAAATTCCCCAACATTCCTCGTTTGCAAATTCAACAGATGCTGCGGGAGACGAAATTCATTCTTGAGAAAAAAACTGACGGTAATTATTCGCACCGACAGTTGATGTATTGGACAGGGATTATTTTACAGGATTTACAGCACCCCAAAAAAAGATCCGAAATTGTCAAACTGTCGCGAAAACCTTCTCGAAAGGTTGTTTCGAGAGTTCTTGGTCACAAACCTGACTACAAATCAGCGGCTGCAAACGATGATACTTTCAATGATTAAGATTGTCTCAGTGCACGAAAATCTCAGTGCACGAAAAGGAGATGTCAAAATTAAAAATTTGCCAAAAAGGAATTTTTAACTTACACTCGCATCTCGAATGAAGAGAAATGCGCCACTGCAACTTCTCGCGAATTTAAAAAAAGCCCGCAGCGGGAAAAATCTTTCAGTTTTGGATTTGCTTTCAATCGATGATTTGAGTCTCGGAGATTTTGAGCTGCTTTTTTCGCTTTCTGAAGTTTTCAAAAAGTTTGTGAAAAGAGGGGAGAAAAAGTGCGAACTTTTGAAAGGAAAAACGATTATTAATTTTTTTAATGAAAATTCTACGCGCACGCGATCGAGTTTCGAGCTCGCTGGCAAACATCTCGGCGCGGATGTCATCAATATTTCGGGAAGTTCGAGCAGCGGTCGAAAAGGCGAGACGCTCGGCGACTCCGCGAGGACTCTCGATGCGCTGAATTCCGATTTGCTCGTCATCCGCGACGCAAACGCGGGCGCTCCATTTCAGCTTTCGAAACTTGTCCGCACACCGATTGTGAATGCCGGTGACGGCTGGCACGAGCATCCGACGCAGGCTTTGCTCGAGGCTTTTACGCTCCGTGAACGATTTGGGCAGCGGAAACTAAAATATCTCTTCGTCGGCGACGCGCTGCATTCGCGGGTTTTTGGCTCGCAAGTCCGGCTGTACAAAAAATTGGGTTACGAAATTCGGCTTGCCGCGCCGGAGACTTTGATTCCGAAAAATGTCGAAAAATTCGGAGTTAAGGTTTTTTACGAAATCGAGAAAGCTCTCGAAGGAGTGGATGCTATCCACGCAATCCGGCTGCAAACCGAGCGAGCGGCAGGGAAATTCATCGCGACAGGACGGGAATATTCCAAAAATTATTGCCTCAGTCCCGCACGCATGACTCTTGCGAAAAAAGATGTGGCGGTTCTACACGCTGGTCCGGTAATCCGCGAATTCGACATTCGAACAGAGGTGCTTGAATCCCCGAATTGTCTTGTCCAAAAAATGGTCGAAAACAGTCTGCCAATTCGAATGGCGGTCGAATGGCTTTTGATTACGAATTCGAAAAAGAAAATTAAACCGTGGTAAAAATTTTCAAATTTACAAAATTCAATTTTCAAATAAATTTTAATTCCCAACTAAAAAATGAATTTTGATCTCGAAGAACGAACGGCAAAATTCGGAGAAGATGTGATTGTTTTCTTGAGAACAATTCCGCGCGATGAAATTACGCGACCGCTGATTTCTCAATTAATTCGTTAACAAAAAAAAATGCAGTCCAATTTGAATTTGAAAATTATTTGAAAATTTGAAACTTGAGCCTTGAAAATTTCTCCTATGAAAACAATTCTCATCAAAAACGGTCACGTCGTGAATCCGCTGAATCGGCGGGATCCGGTGCGCGTTGCCGATGTTTTCATTCGTGACGGAAAAATTTCCAAAATCGCCGCGAACTTAGATCGACCGTCGACCGACATCATCGTGAATGCCCGCGGCAAAATTGTTTCCGCCGGACTTGTCGACATGCATGTCCATCTGCGCGAACCGGGCAGAGAAGATAAAGAAACTATTCGAACCGCCACGCGCGCGGCGGCGATCGGCGGAGTGACAACGCTGCTCGGGATGCCAAACACATCTCCTGTGATCGATAATCAGACGGCTGTGAAATTCGTTCTCGAAAAAGGACGAAGGGAGGGGATTGTGAATGTTCTCACCGCCGGTAGTTTGACAAAAAAAATGGAAGGAGAGGAACTTGCAGAAATTTGGGAAATGCGGGAAGCGGGAGCTTCGATGATTATCGATGATTGCGCCGAAACGAGCGGAATGGGATTGCGCCGGCTCGCTCTCAAATACTGCCAAACCTTCGGCATGCCGATTCTCACGCATCCCGAGGATGCCGATCTCAAAGCTGACGCGGTGATGAATGAAGGTTGGACATCAACGCGGCTCGGACTCGTCGGCTCGCCTGATTCGACTGAATCTTTGGTAATTGCAAGAACACTCGAATTGCTTCGCGAAGTTCCGACACCGTATCACTTTACCCACATCACTACCGCGCGGTCGGTGAAGCTAATCCGCGAGGCAAAAAAAGAAGGTTTGCCTGTTTCGTGCGATTGCACCATTCATCACATTTGTCTGAATGACGAAGCGTGTCTCAACTACAACACGCTCGCAAAAGTCGATCCGCCACTGCGAAGCGAGGATGACCGGCTGGCGTTGATTGAGGGTTTGAAGGATGGCACGATTGACGCAATTATTTCTGATCACGCGCCGCACCTCCTTGTTGAAAAATTCGTGCCGTTTGCCGAAGCGGCGTCAGGGATTGTCGGGCTAGAGACGCTTTTCCCGCTCGCTTTCACTGAACTGGTTGTAAAGAAAATTCTAACGCTGCCTGAATTTTTCGCGAAACTAACTTCGAATCCGGCGGAAATTATTCGTTCGAATGCCGGTCAAATCGAAGAGGGCGGGATTGCCGACATCGCTGTTTTTGACACACAGAAGGAATGGAAGATCGACAAAAATAATTTTAAATCAAAAGGGCGCAATACCCCTTTCGATGGCAAAAAAGTTTTCGGTCGCGCGGCGGAGGTGATCGTCGGGGGAGAATTGATTGTTCAGAAAGGTGAACTTTTGGAATGATTTTTGATCTCCACTCCCTCGCATTTTTCGGAATCGCTTTCGTTGGCGGGTTGATCGCCATTCCGATTGGCGGCAGCTTTTTACTGATAATCCCCGCATTTCTGCTGCTTGGCTTGAACGGCTTGCAGGTTTTGCTGCTTTCGCGAATCTTCGCAACTGCCGCGATGGTTTCCGCGAGCGGCTATTTTTTAGTGAGCCATAAATTCGAATGGCGGCAAATTTTTTATTTCCTCTCGGGAAATCTTCTCGGTTACATTCTCGCTGCGAAAATTGCCACCTCGATTGATATTGCGATACTCACGAAAATCATTCCGTGGATACTTCTGATTGGCGCAATCTTCCTTTTAAGAGATTGGAAGATTAAAAAACTCCACCACCAAAAACTTTTTGCGAAGCTGCTTCCTATTTTTGGTTTCGCTACTGGTTTTTACGGCGGAATGGGAGGAGCGGGGATGGGACCGACGATTGTTTTGCTACTCGCGCTGGCTTTCGGTTGGAGCATTCACAAATCTATCGTGAACGCTCGTGTAATCGAGTTATTTGGAAATCTCGCGGTGGCGGGAAGCTACCTTTATTTCGGAGCGAAATTCACCGGTTTCGAACTTCCGGTGATTTTTGGGGGCATGCTAGGCGGATTTTTGGGCGCGAAAATAATGTTGAAGTCGAAACCCGTGTGGCTCAAAAAAGCGTTCTTGATTCTCGTGATTATTTCGGCGGTTAAAACGACTTTCTTTTAATATAACTCTTCGCGCTCTTAATTCTTTTTTTCTTCCATCTCTGTTTCCAGCCGACCTTTTTCTTCCTGAACTTTTTCCGCCGCTTCTTTCAATTCTGATTGCTCTTTGGGCTGGTCTTTATCTTTCGCCGCTGGTCTTTTCGCGCGTGGTTTTCGGTCACCTTTTCCTGAATTTTTTTGCGCAGCTGTTCGCTTCTTTTTCTCCGTTTCTTTTTGTTTTTTTAAATTCGCCACAAACTTCTTCGCGGCTTCGGTCATTCTCAGTTCCGAAAGCAATTTCAACATCGCTTGTCCCATTACTACGCGATTAGAGGTGCCGAAATTCTTCGAGAGAATGTTTTTCACTCCTGCTAATTCCAACATTTTCCGCACTGCCGAGCCGGCGATCAAACCCGTCCCAGGAGCTGCCGGCAGAATCAAAATCCGCGCGGCTTTGAACTTCAATTTCATGGGATGAGGAATGGTGTCGTTGACAATCGGAACTTCGATCAAATTTTTCTTTGCCTCCGCCGCAGCTTTTCGTGCCGCAATTTGAACATCCGCGCCCTTCCCGAGTCCGAGACCAACCCGACCCGCGCGGTCCCCGATAATCACCGTTGCGCGAAAACGCATTCTCCGTCCGCCTTTCACCACGCGTGTCACACGGTCGAGCTGGAGCATGTATTCCTCGAATTCTTTTTCCTCGCGAGGAGCGCGAGACCGGCGATGACGTTTCTGATCAGTTTTTTGAGAATTCATTTGTTAGTTAGTAGTTAGTAGTTGATAGTCAAACAATAAAATCAGTTTTTCATCCATAAAAATTAAAATTTCAATCCAGCCGCGCGCGCAGCTTCAGCAAGAATTTTGATACGACCGATATATGGAAAGCCGCCTCGATCAAAAACCACATTTTCAATCTTCGCAGCTTTGGCGACCTCCGCGATTGACTTGCCAACTTCAGCGGCTCGCTCGCTTTTCGATCCCTTTTTGATTTTGAGGGAACTGGTCGAAGCCAAAGTTTTGCCGGCGGAATCATCGATAATTTGCGCGTAAATTTCATTCAAACTTTTGAAAACGGCGAGCCGCGGCTTCACAGAAGTCCCCGTAGCGCGCGCGCGAATTCTTCGCTTTCGCGCCTGTCGATCGAGAAGTTTTTTTGCGGTTTTCATTTTTTTGAAAATTATTTTGCCGCGGCCGATTTTCCGGCTTTGCGCGGGATGTGCTCACCTTCATACGCGATACCCTTGCCTTTGTAAGGTTCCGGCTTCCGCCACTTTCGGATATTGGCAGCGGTCTCGCCGACAAGCTGTTTGTCGATCCCGCGAACCACAATCGTGTTTTTCTTCGGATCGACTTCGAATTCGATTCCTGCGGGAGCTTTCACTTTGATGGGATGAGAAAATCCGAGCTGCAATTCCAAATCTTTCCCTTTCAGCGCAACTTTGTAACCTACGCCGGTGATCACAAGTTTTTTGGAAAATCCTTCTGTCACTCCTTCGATCATATTTGCCAGCAAAGTTCGTGAGAGCCCCCACAGCGCACGCGCCTCTTTCGACTCGTTTTTCGGCAAGACGACGAGTGTTTCTCTTTCCTTTTTGATTTCGACAAGCTTGTGAAAATTCTGGAAAAGCTCGCCTTTGGGACCTTTCACTTTCACCTCACTCCCAGAAATTTCAATCGAAACTCCGGCAGGAACAGAAACGGGATTTTTACCAATTCTAGACAAGGGATAATTATGAATTAAGAATTATAAATGATAAATTATGAATTCTTTTTGGAGTTGAGAATTATAGTAGTGAGGATTTTACGGATTTCAATACTTTCAGCAATTAATTTTTCAAGTTTTTGAGTCGAAGCGAGTTGTAAATCTTTGGAAAGCTGGAGCCAATAAGTTGTTTCGTGAGTTGACTTAACTGAATAATTGATGAAATTTCTGAAATCTTTTTTTGAGGAAGCGTAATTTCCTTCCATGAGATTTGCTCCAATCGATGTTGCGGAACGAATTAATTGTTTCTGAATTATATAGCTTGCAGTTGTTCTTGAAAATTCTTCTGTTATTTTAATTACTTCGATTCCAAAGATGTAAGCACGCTTTTTTATGTCGAAAACTTTTTCATCATTCATAATTCATCATTCATAATTCTAATAAACTTCACAAATTATTTCTCCCCCGATTCCTTTTTCTTTTGCCTCGGAATTTGTGAGAAATCCGGCACTCGTCGAGATCACTGCAATTCCCAAATCTGACAAAACCGGTTTGATCTCGTTCGCTTTCGAATAAATTCTCCGACCCGGTTTCGAAATCCGACGAAAAGCGAAGGTGCTGTCGGTTTGAAGTTCCACTTCAATTTCCGGAAATTTCTCACCCTTTGACTCACTTACTTTTTTTACGAATTCGTTTTTCTCCAAAACTTTGAGAATCGCGAGTTTCTGTTTCGAATGTGGAACCGTCACCCGCAGCTTCCGCGCGTGTTGCGCGTTGCGGATGCGAGTGAGCATGTCGGCAATTGGATCGGTTGTCATAAATTAAGTAAGAATGATGAATGATGAATTAAGAAAATAATTTTTAAGATTAGATTTAAATTTTTGACATTATCGTTCATTTTCTAATTTCGAACTTCATATTTTATAATTTATAATTCATCATTTATTAAATTACCAGCTAGATTTCTTCACTCCTACAATCTCTCCTTTCGAAGCGAGTTCGCGGAAGCAAATTCGGCACATTTCAAATTTTCGCATGTAGCCGTGGCTCCTTCCGCAAATTCGGCAACGGTTCACGATGCGTGTGGCTTTTTTCGGCTTCACGCCAGCCGCAAGCGCGTTCGCAACGCGGCGTTTGAACTTTTCGGCTTTTACGATTCGGGAGGTTTTTGCCACGATAGAAAATTAAGAATTATAAATGATGAATTAAGAATCTTTTTTATCTTTTTTTAGAATTACTCTCTTTCGATTCAGAAGCTTTTTCCGAATCTCCATTCTCGCCTTCTTCTTTCTTCGGTTCATCCTTTTTTGTTAATCCTGCCTCCTCCGCAGCTTCCGCCGCGGCAGAGCGTGCTTCTTTTTCCGCTTCTTTGCGCGCTTCCTCCGCTGAATCTTCTTTTGAAGTATCTTTTTGAAATGGGAATCCGAGCGTAGCAAGTAACGCTTTTGCTTCCTCATCTGAATTCGTAGTCGTACAAATTGTGATTTCGATTCCGTGGACTGTTTCCGCATCTTCAGGCATCACCTCCGGAAAAACAGTGTAATCTTTCAATCCAATTGAATAATTCCCATTGCCATCGAAACTTTTCAGCGATAATCCGCGGAAGTCGCGAACGCGGGGGAGGGCGATATTGACAAGTTTATTGATGAAGTCGAGCGCGCGGTTACCCCGCAAAGTCACAGAGAGACCGATAATCATTCCCTCGCGCAGCTTGAAGTTGGAAATCGCTTTTTTTGATTTGTGAGTGCACGGTTTTTGATTTGTAATAGTTGCGATGTTGTTGGAAATTTTTTCAATCATCGTTTCGTCCATTGCGTTGCTCGAACCGCTTTTTCGCGCAATTTTCCCGACACCCACCGAAACTTTTACTTTCGAAATCTGCGGGATTGCGTGGATATTTTTGATCCCAAGATCTTTCCCCACTGTCGGGAGAATTTCGGTTTTGACGGTTGCGGAGAGATCGATTGATTTCATTTAAATTTTTAAGTTGATTATTTTTGCGATAATTCATTTATGAGCTTTTGAACAGTGCTTCCATCGACATGACTTTTATTTATAATTGTGTCGTCAATTTCTGCTATGTGAATTACTCGCTTTTTTATTTTTCGCAACAAGTCTGTGTGCTCATTGTCTCCCTGTTCAACTTGGACGATGATCGGATCATCGCTGCCGACAAGATAAACTTCAGCTTCAATTTTCGTCTCGTCATTATTATTTTTTAGAGATATGAATTGCCGATAGTTTTCATCTGATGGTATTTTGTGGTGCCCACTCTTCCTTCTTTGAGCGTGCTTAAAGCGTTTTGGAATTTTAGGCTTTCGACTGGGATGTTTTTACCTTCCATAAGCACTTCAGTTATTCGACTTCTATTTTTTTTACTCACTCCAAGCAGCGCGGTTTTTAGGATTGGATCATTATTATTATTCCAAACATCATTATTATTATTCCAAAAGGGAAGTTTGTCAGTATCAACCATCACTGTTTTTTCTGGCTTTCCCTGAAATCGAAATTCTACTTTACAAGTTCCCATAAAAATTATTATTTTTTAGAAAGTTTTGGATTAGCGATTCCTTCGCCGCACTTCTTACAAAAGCGCGCTTTTTTTCCGTTTTCGAGTTTTTTGAATCCCACTCGCGCAGGCTTCTTGCAATTCGGGCAGACAAGCTTCACATTTGAAACATCGATCGGCTTTTCGAATTTCACAATTTGACCGGGCGTGCCGTCTGCGCGTTTTTTGATGTGCTTCGTCACGATATTCACTTTTTCCACCACGATTTTCCGAGCAGAATGATCGGCGCGCATCACCTTGCCGGTCTTGCCTTTATCTTTTCCGGCGGTAATCAAAACGGTATCGGAGGAGAGAATTTTCATAATTTTTATAATACTTCCGGCGCTTGAGAAATAATTTTTTGGTAACCGCGTTCGCGCAGCTCACGGGCAATCGGACCGAATACGCGCGTGCCTTTCGGCTCGCCTTTTTCATCGATAATCACCACCGCGTTTTCATCGAAACGAAGATAGCTGCCATCTTTTCGGCGAATCGCATCTTTCGTGCGGACAAGTACCGCCCGTTGGACGCTTTTCTTTTTCGCAATCGCTTTCGGCGTGGCCTGTTTCACGCTCACCACCACGACATCGCCGATGCGCGCGTACCTTCTTTTGGAACCGCCGAGAACCTTGAAGCATTGCACGAGCTTCGCTCCGGTATTGTCGGCGACTGCGAGAAGTGTTTCAGGTTGAATCAATTCAACTAAGAATTAAAAAGTAAGAATTAAGAATTTTCTTTTTTGGAATTTTCTGAATCTTCAATATCCTCTTTTTCTGCAACATTATCCGAATTGGAAACTGTTTTTTCTTTCGCCACCGATTCTCTCAATTCTTTTTCCGATTCGCTCACCACCGCGGCGGGCTGATTGATAACTTTCGCATTTTTCGAAAGAATTTTTTCAAGTTTCCAAGTTTTCTTTTTCGAAATCGGTCTTGACTCGACGATCTCGACAACATCGCCGACACTTGCTTCGTTTTTTTCATCGTGCGCGTGGAATTTTTTGCTTACGCGGTAATTCTTCTTGTAAATCGGATGTTTTACTGCGCGATCTACCTTCACCACGATGGTTTTGTCGTTCGCGTCCGAGATGACAGTTCCTTGTTTGCTTCGCATTTTTGAGAATTAAAATTAAGAGTCTTTTTCTTCCGTTTTTTTCTTTCGTGAGAAAAATCCTTTTTTTTCGACTTTTTTGACTTTCACATCTTCCGAAGATTTCGCCTCGACTTTTTCTTCGACTTTCTCAGCTTCCTCAACTTTTTTCTCCGTTTTCTTTTTCTTAGGAGTTTGTGCTTTCTCAATCTCAGAATGCATTTCTTTCGCTTTTTTCGCAACCTCGCTCGAAGTTGTTTCTACTTTTTCGTCGAGTTTTTTTCTTCGCCGCAATTCGGTGAGCAGCTGCGCAACATATTTTCGGAGCGCTTTCACTAGGTGAGTATCTTTCAAATGTTTCGTCCGCACTCCCATTTTTTGGCGGAAAAGCGAGTTTCTAGTATTCTCAATCTCGTCGAGGAGATCGCGATCCGAAAGTTGCGTAATTTCAGAATAAAGCAGCATTTTATTTGTGAGCAGCGGTTACGAATCTAGTTTTGGCAGGAAGTTTGTGGCTAGCGAGAGTGAAAGCTTCGCGAGCCTGCGTTTCGTCGACTCCCTCAAGCTCGAAAACTACAGTTCCGGGTTTGAGGGAGGCTACGTAATATTCCACTGAACCTTTTCCTGATCCCATCGGCACTTCCGCCGCTTTTTTAGTGATTGGTTTGTGGGGAAATACGCGAATCCAAAGTTTGCCGCCTCTTTTTAAGTACCGGGTAATCGTTCGCCGCGCCGCTTCAATTTGGCGGGAAGTGAGTTCGGACTTTTGAATCAGTTTTAGCCCGAACGTTCCGAACGCGACTCGATTGCCGCGCGTGGCTACGCCTTTTAGGCTACCGCGATTGCGATGCCATTTTCGATATTTCGTCTTTTTAGGGAAAAGCATTTTAAAATTATTTTGCCGCGCGTCGTTTTTGAGATTGCCGAAGTTGTTTCAAATTGTTTTCGAATTTCTCCACGCGCTTTGCAAGCAACATCAACTCTCTTTTTAATTTAGCCGTGAACCTCTCCAGCAAGTCGATTTTATTGAAAACTTCTTTATTGCCGCCGCTTTTTTTCAAAAAATCCAGTTCTTTCACTACAATTTTGAATTGCTCTTGAATTTCTCTAAATTCAGGAATTATCTGCTCTCGCAAATCTAGAAGTTCCTTTTCTGTTCGATCCATCTTCGACTCAATTTGATTTAACCTCACATCAACTTTTGCAAAGCCGCTTTCCATTTCTCCTCGCAGCGAATCCATTTCTCCTCGCAGCAAACCCATTTCACTTCGCAGCGAATCCATTTCTTCATCGATCGAATCAAATCGAGGCATCACAGTTTGCTCGAGCGCTTCGAGGAAAAATTTGCGGAGATTTTTGAAGTCGAATTCCATTTTTAAATTATTTTTTAATTTCAGCTTCGAGTTCCTTTTCCAATCGACCTTTTTCTTCTTTTTGTGGGGAGGACTTTCGCGATTCCGCCAGCCAACTTTGATCTTTCTCTCGTCGCGCAGAGGTCGTATCTTTCGTAAATATCTCGCCGCGGTAAGTCCATACTTTCACGCCAATTTGACCGTACGTCGTCTTTGCTGGAATCTCGCCGTATTCGACATCCGCTCGAATTGTGTGAAGCGGAATATTGCCGTCTTTGAAGGTTTCCTCTCGTGAAATATCGGCTCCGTTCAATCTTCCCGCCACACGAATTTTGATCCCTTGTAATCCCGCCTCCATTCCTTTTTTCACAGCCTGTTTTGCCACTCGTCGGAATGGCATTCTCCGCTCGATTTGATTCGCAACCGATTCGGCAATTAATTGAGCAAAAGCATCCGGCTTGCTGACCTCGATAATGTTAATTTCAATCTTATCGCCGAACTGTTGCCCGATATCCGATTTCAATTCTTCCAGTGCGGCGCCCTGCCGACCGATCACCATGCCCGGCTTCGATGTGAAAACATTCACTTTCACGCTGCCGGAACTCCGCTCAATTTCAATTTCGCCGACACCGCTTTCTTTCAGCCGCTCTTTAATGGCTTTTCTGAGCGTGATGTCACGGTGGAGGAGATTCGCGTAATCTTTTTTGGAGAACCAGCGCGAGCTCCACGACTTGATCACTCCGATACGAAACGACTTTGGATGAACTTTTTGTCCCACAGTTTAGGAATTAAGAATTAAGAATCTTTTTTAGTTTCGCTTTTTTCAGAGTCCGCTTTTTGCGATTCAACTTTCGTGGCTGGCGGAGCTTTCTCCTCGGTTTTTTTGACCAGTTCGGCTGACCTGACTCCCTTCGCTTCCTTCTTAACTTTTTCAACTGTCTTAACTTTCTTTACTTTCGGTTCAATTTTTTCAATCGATTTTTTACTTCTTACTTTTTCCTTTTTACTTTCAATCGCTTCTTTCTGTTTACTTTCAACTTCGAGCTCCACCCAGACTTTTGCCGTTCGTTTTTTGATCGAATGCCACCGTCCACGCGAGATTGGTCGACCGCGTTTCAAAATCATTCCTTCATTCACGATAATTTTGGAAATTATGAGTTTTTCTTTATCTTGTTTGAAATTATTTTCTGCATTCGCCGCTGCCGACGCGATCAATTTCGCGAGAACCGGCGCACTTCTCTTCGGCGTGAATTTCAGCTGTGTGAGCGCGTCTGAAACTTTTTTACCGCGGACGAGCGCAGCGACGATATTCACTTTTTTGGAAGAAATGCGAGTCTGTTTGAGAAATGCTTTCAAGGAAAGTAGAAATTTTAAAGTATAAAGTCTAAAGTTTTTTTTGAATTGGTTTTACAGGCTGTGACGAGAATTGCCACTATTTCGGCGATTTCTTCGTGAAACGGTTTGACAATTTCGGAAGAGATGATATCACTCGCTTCGAACATTTTTAACCAATTTTGAGTTTCTTTTGCTTCTTTTTTGGAGACATTGTAATGATAAGCAAATTCTTTTTTCGTCAGTGCCGCTCTCGCCTCAATAATATTTGAATTAATAGATGTCACCGAACGGATAAATTTAGTTGCCCAAGACTCTTGTTGCTGTGTTGAAAGGTAGCCCTGAAATTAATTTGATCACCTTGACCGCGAATTTAAAAGTTCTTTCCCCGATATCTTCGTAAACCTTTTCCATAAATTTAGACTTTGGAATTTATACTTTTAACTTTCTATTCTTTTTCTTTCACTTTTTTGCCGCCGTGATGCCGCCATGTCCGCGTCGGACTGAATTCTCCGAGGCGGTGTCCGACCATCTGCTCGGTGATGAAAACGGGGAGATGCTGCTTACCATTATGAACGGCGAAGGTGAAGCCGACGAATTCCGGCGGAATCACGCACGCGCGACTCCAAGTTTTAATCGGTTTTTTCTTCGCGTCAGCCGGCAGATTCTGAATTTTTTTCAGAAGCTTCGGATCAACGTACGGACCTTTTTTGGCGGAGCGTGTCATTTAAAATTTAGAGTTTAAGATTTTTACTGTTAACTGTCGAACTGTCCGTCGACTACTTTCTTCGCCGCGAGAATCTTCCCGGCTTCCGGCGTTTGAGAATTGAAGAATTGGAATACTTTTTCTTTCTCCGCGTTTTCACACCGAGCGCGAGCGCCCCCCACGGAGTTTTCGGAGCTTTCATTCCGATTGAATTTCGCGCCTCACCGCCGCCGTGCGGATGATCGCATGGATTCATCACTTTCCCACGAACCTGCGGGCGACGACCCATTCTCCGAATCCTGCCAGCTTTCCCAATTTTTTGGTGTGCGTGATCGAGATTCGCCGCCATTCCGATTGTCGCGAAGCAAGTTTTTGGCACGAGTCGAATCTCAGAAGAGGGGAGCTGGATCTGCGCTTTTTCTTTTTCAGTGGAAACAACTTTTGCTCGGCTGCCAGCGGAACGGGCAAGCTGCCCGCCTTTCCCATTTTTCAGCTCGACGTTGAAAACTTCGAAACCTGCGGGAATATTTTTAATTTGGCAGCGATTGCCGGCTTTGATTTTAGTTTTCTCAGCCGTGAGAATTTTGTCGCCGACCTTCAATCCATGAGCCGCGAGATGATATCGCTTGTCGCCGTCTGGATAAACCACGAGAGCAATCCACGCGCTGCGATTCGGATCGTATTCGAGAGAAGCAATTTTCCCGGGAATATCGAGCTTCGCGGTTTGATCGAAATCGACGAGGCGGTAATTCCGTTTCTCTCCGCCTCCGCGGTGTCGGCAGGTTAATCTTCCTAAATTATTCCGTCCCGCCTTTTTTGTAAGCTTCGCAAGCAATCGTTTCTCGCTCGGTTTTTTCGCAAGCGCGGAACGATCGACGACGCTCATTCCACGGCGTCCGGCAGCATTCGGCTTGTAGACTTTGACAGGCATTTTGAATTATGAATGACGAATGATGAATTATAAACCTAAATTATGATTTTTTTAGAATTGAGAATTATAAGTGGTGGAGATTTTATGAATTTATAATTTATAATTCATCATTCTTTAAGTTCTTACTTTATTCACATCAATCGGCTTTGCGCCGACAGTCGTAATAATGGCCTTTTTCGCTGGCGAGCGTTTTTGGATTTCTCGCCGACCAGCTTTTCGCGTTTTTGGTTGAATTTTGGAAGTGCGAACGGATTTAACTTTCACTCCGTAATATTTTTCCACCGCAACCCCAATCTCTTTTTTTGTGGCGTCATTCTTGACTTGAAAAATGAATTTGCCGGTTTTTTGCCCGCCGAAAGCCTTTTCTGTTTCGAGCGGTTTCACGAGAATTTGATGGAGTCGATTCATTTTAGAGTTTTCAGTTGATAGTTTTCAGTTATTAGATGGATAGCTGAATGCTATTTCGGGTGTTTTTACAGTCGATTTAGAATCTCCATTCATTCATCATTTATAATTTATAATTCATAGTTCTTACTTTTGGAGCGGGCGAGCGGAATCGAACCGCCGTCTCCAGCTTGGAAGGCTGGCATAATAAACCATTATACGACGCCCGCAGATTCCTTTTTCAAAGGTGTTTTAGCGGGTTTTTCCTTCTCAACTTTCTCAGTTTTTTTAACCTTCTGTTCGATTTTGAAAATCTTTCCTGCCTCTTCGATAGCCGCTTTCTCGAATAAAATTTGGTCGAATTTCGTGAGATCATGAGGATTGAGGAGATTCACGAGCAGCGGTTTCACGAATTTAAGGTTGCGAGATGACTTTACGAGAACTTCGTTGCGGTTGTGAACCACTAGCAGACTTTTGCCTTTCGGCAGCGAGCTGCGCAATTTTTCAAATTCTTTCGTTTTCGGATTTTCGAGCGTGAAACTTTCGAGAGCGAGAATTTTCGAATCTTTCGCTTTTGCAGTGAGCATCGAAGCGAGCGCGAGTCGGCGCTGTTTTTTCGGCATCGCTTTCGCGTAATTTTTGGTATTCCGAGGACCCCACGCCACGCCGCCTCCGCGGAGAATAGGGGAGCCACGATCACCTTTCCGCGCCCGACCGCTACCTTTTTGGCGCATAATTTTCGCAGTCGACCGTTCTACTTCACCTCGCCGAAGCGTGTGAGCAGAAGACTGCCGCGCATTTGCGCACTGCCGCACGAGCGCGGAGTGAACTAGGGATGCGTTCACTTTTGAAGCGAAGAGGTGAGCAGGTAGCTCGACTTCTCCGGTTTGCTTGCCGTCCTGAGAGTAAAGAGGCGCTTTCAATTTAAAATTTTAAATTTTAAGTCAGAAGGATTGTCCGAGTTTCGCAACTCGAACATTTGGAAGATTCACAAGAATTCAAATATTCTACTCGCAACCGACTTTCTTGAGCTCGATTTGGGTCTCGCCTGCAAAAATCGGGAAAGCTTCACAAGTTTCAGCTTGCTGGAGAAGTTGACCGACTATATCGGATTGGGACTGTTGATAAGCCGCGGTTGCCACTTGTTGCATTTCGGCCTGATTCAATGTGTAAGCCTGCCACACACTATTCGCCACGAAAACAACAGAGAAAATGAGCCATGCGGCGAGGATAAGTTGACCGAGACCCTCGGTCGGGAGTTTGCAACATGAAAACTTCATAATTTGAGAGTTAAAGAGTGCGAATTTTTTAATTGGTATCCACTCGAACGAGCGAGCCAATCGAACCGGGAATAGGACCTTTCACGACAAGCAAATTTTTTTCAATATCCACAGAAACGAGAGGAATATTTCTTTTTGTAATTTTAGCATTTCCCATTCGTCCCGGAAATCTTTTTCCTTTCGGAGTGCGACCGGTACCGGTCACCGCTCCTGCACTTGAGCCGGGTTGGCGGTGATGATGGCTGCCGTGACTTTCGGGACCGCGAGAGAAGTTGTGGCGTTTGATCACCCCCGCGAAACCCTTTCCCTTTGACCAGCCGACGATTTTGACCGATTGAATTTCTGAGAATTCCGCGACTGAAACTTTCTCTCCTTTCTTTTTTTCGGAATTGGTATCAATTTTGAACTCCGCGAGATGCCGAAACTTTCGCGTTTTCTTCGGTTTTTTCAGTTCATCGAAACCGAGGATTAACGCGGGATATCCATCGTGTTCGGCTGTTTTGATTTGAACGATCTCATTCGGAGAGCATTCAATGACCGAAACGGGGATCACACCGCCATCATCCGCGATGACGCGAGTCATTCCGACTTTTTTCCCGAGGATTCCAGACATTTTGGAAGAGGTTAATGAAAGTCAGTTAGTCATTGAGTTTTTGAGTCAATAAGTTCTGACCTTGAGTTGCCTTTGCTCTTACCGATCGAGGAGAGTTCCTCTCGTCCCTGCCGTGCGGGGGGCTCAGGCAATACTGTTAACAATTTTTAAGGCTCCGAAAATCGAAGCGCGAGAATTATACAGAAAGTTTCTAGGAATGCAAAAGTTTTTTTGCGATTTTCAACAACCACGAAAAACAAACCCCTCAGCCTTGCTCGTTGAAATTCTAACCCTATAAGTTTTTTCAATTTTTTTTCGATTTTTTAAAATCTCGGCTGCTTTTTCCGCTGAAAAATTTTTAATTTTCATTTCGCGGTCTGTTTGGAGTCTTCCACCTTCGCCAAAAATTTTCTCGCAAATTGTTTCCGCCTTAAACCAAAAATCACCCTCGAATCCCTCCGCTTTCTCAATCACGATGTCGACTTTTTCAAGTGGATTCATTTTAAAAAATTAAAGGAGGGGATTATTCCACACCTCAAAAGACTTCGCAAACTTTTTCTCTGTAAGCTGCAAACTACTCTCACGCCATCTTGATCTCCACATCCACTCCACTTGGCAATGTCAAAGATTGTAGCGATGTAACCGTGTTCGGCGTGCTTTCTTTGATATCGATCAAGCGTTTATGCGTGCGCATCTCAAATTGCTCGCGCGCGGTTTTGTGCTTGAAGGTTGCTTTGTTGACAGTAAAAATATCTTTCTTCGTCGGCAGCGGAATCGGTCCGGAAATAATCGCTCCGCTGCGCTCGGCGGTATCGATGATTGTTTTCGTAGCTTCATCGACGATACGATGATCGAAGGCGCGCACAACGATGCGTATCGAGGGCTTGCCCGGGGAAAGCGATTTTTTTGTAGCTTTGCTGACTTTCGCAGAAGTTTTTTCTTCACTCATTTTTTGGAGGATAAAAATTAAAGCCGAGAGAGTTTACCGAAATAATTTTAAAAATCAAAAAACTCGTGTGCCAACACCCTTGAGTGCTGAATCAATTGGATCTTTTCCAATCCTCCCATCGGCGAAAATAACTTCACCAACTCCCGCTTCAATCGCCCGCTTCGCTGCGAGAACTTTCTTTTTCATTCGTCCAATCGCGAACTCATTCGCCTGCCAAGTCGGAATTTCGGAAACTAAGCTCGTCTCGTCATTCACATTTTGAAGAAGCCCAGATGTATTTGAAAAGAAAATCAATTTCTCTGCTTTCAGCTCGACCGCGATTCTTGAAGCAATTTTATCGCCGTCGACATTCACCTCGATTTTTTTTTTCGAGTTCGTCGAGAAATCTTTCGTCGCGGCAGGCGGCGTGAGAACTAGAATTTTTTTTGAATCGAGAATTTTTCGAATTGCCGCGACATCCACTTTTTGGATTGAACCAGTCAAATCTCCGTCAATTACTTTCACTTTCCCATCCTCCAGAATCCGCATCCGATCATGCCGCTTCGCGAGGATTAAATTATCTTTCGAAGCAATCTGCGCAACCGCTTCGCCGCCACTCTTTCGAATTAACTCCGCCACTTCCTCCGCCGTCCCGCCGTAAACTTCTTTCAAAAGTTCGAGCGTCGCGGAGTCGGTGAAGCGCGATTTTTCGCCGCGTTCAGAGGTAATCATTTTGGGTTCCACACCTCTCTCTTTTTGAATACGCGAAAGTTCAGCATTCGCGCCGACGACGATTATGATTCTTTCACCAAATTCTTTTTGAAGCTTCGCCGCGTTTTTCGAAAGAGACTCGAGATCAATTCCTACTCCGCCGCCAAATTTGAAAATTAACAATTTAGAACTCATAAATTACTTTAATAAAGATAATGAAAGATAATTTTCAATTTTCCAAGTCTCAAATTTTCAAATAATTTGAAAATTCTAACTAATGCCAGAAGATATTTGCCAAACAAATTAGTGTTTTTCTTTAAAGAAAACTTGTTTGATTTACTAATTTTAGATTGCAGTTGAAAATTATAATTTATTTGAAAATTCGTAAATTGAAAATTTTCAAATTTAAATAGGATGCAATCCTAAAAATTCCAGTCCTGCTTTTTCTTCGAATCCACACGCGAGATTCGCGCACTGAATCGAAGCGCCCGCAGCGCCTTTCCCGAGGTTGTCGATTGCGGAAACTGCAATCACGCTTTTTGAATTCGAATCCAAAACCCAGCCGACATCGCAAAAATTCGTGCCACTTAAGATTTTCGGTTCGGGCAACTGATGAATTCCGTTCGCTTCTTTCACAATTCTGACGAACGGCGCGTCAGCATAAAATTCCCGATAAATTTTCCAAATTGATTTATCGTCCAAATCTTTTTTGAGAAATGCGTGCGCGTGGCAAATGATTCCTCGAACCGCCGGAGTGGATGTGATGGAATAACCCGCCGACGAAATTTTCAACTCTTGCAAAACCTCGCCGGTATGTCGATGTCCGGCAAGTTGGTAACTTCGGAGAACACCCGCCCGCTCAGGATGATGCGAACCGATTGAAGGTTTATTCCCCGAACCCGAAGATGCGACTTTTAAATCAAAAATAATTTTCGAAGAATCGACAGCGTCTGCTTTGACAAGAGGAATGATTGAGAGAATCGCGGCGGTGGCAGTGCAGCCCGGCACGGCGATTTTCGAAGCTTTTTTAATTTCTGCCCGATGCAACTCTGGCAATCCATAAATCCATTTTTTCAATTCCGCGGGAGCGGGATGGGGATGACCGTACCATTTTTCAAAATTTTCCGGATCCTCGAATCGGAAATCTGCAGAGCTGTCGATGATTTTCGGAGCCAGCTTTTCGATTTCAGCAATCCGCGGAGCGAGCGAGCCGTGAGGCAGACACGCGAAAATCACATCAACTTTCCCAACTTCGGAAATTTTACAAAACTTCAAATCTGTTGCTCCTCGTAAGTTTGGATGAATTTTCGAAATTAACTTGCCGGCAAAATTTTCGCTTGTCGCAAATTTCAATTCAAAATGCGGATGTCCGAGCAGCAGCTGCGCGAGTTCGCCGCCGACGTAACCGGAAGCGCCGAGAATAGCAGTTGAGAGTTTTTGCATGAAAAAGAAGAGAGAGAAAGATGAATTAATTTTAAAACTAAAAATGCTTTTTGGGAAGAAAATGTATGCGTCCAATACATCCTGGACTTTTTGCCAATGAAGATTTCGGCTGGAGTTTTGTTATCCAGCGAGTGGTGTGGTCGGTAGAAATTATAGCGCATCAAAAAGTGAAGCAGACGCATATTAAAAATAGAGA
>JAHISY010000082.1 GCA_018817365.1 Patescibacteria group bacterium
AAAGAAAAAATCGTGATGCCAATTCGCAATAAAAAAGCTATTAATGCCGCGTCTGCCTGCCGACAGGTAGCTTCCATTCTCCGTCCATTCTCCGTAGCGCTGCGAAGAATGAATAGGTTTACTCCGTCCGAAGGATGAATCGGCGCTTAAAAGATTAGCGCTTAGGAATAAAATCAATTTGTGGAATCCGCCGCGGCGGACAGTGGCGGACAAAAATATGGACTGTAATATTTCTATTGCGAAGCGGTATGAGAGTGAATAAATTTTGTAATTTTTAATATCCATTTTTATGGAAGCACAAGTTTTATAAGATTTAAATCCAAATTTTCATTTAGGAGTGGTCTTTGGAGATAAAAATCATTTCACATTGGACATTGCAAATTGAGTATTAACTCTTTTCATCTCGCGATAATTTTAGATGTGAACCGAAGGTGGGCTCGCAAACGAGCTTTGCCGGCAGCGATCGGACACCGGAAAGGCGCGGAGAATTTGAAAAAGCTCCTCCCCGCTTTCATCGCGCGCGGAATCACTCACCTCACCGTCTACGCCCTTTCAACTGAGAATTTGCAGGAACGGAGTGCGAGCGAATTGAAAAATATTTTTCGGGAAATTGAACGATTCGCGCAAGATGAGGAAATTTTTCACGAAAATAAAATCCGGCTGCAGCTGTTTGGCGAGATTGTGAAATTCCCCATCTCGACAAAAAAAGTTTTGGGAAATCTCGTGGAACACACGAAAAATTACCGCGAGCTCAATCTCAATCTCGCGCTCGGCTACGGCGGGAGGGACGAAATCGTGCGCGCGGTAAATAAATTCGCGGAAACGGGACAGCGCGCGACAGAAAAAAATTTCGGAAAATTTTTGGATTCGGGAGATCAGCCCGACCCCGATTTATTGATTCGAACTGGCGGAAAACGGAGAATTTCGAATTTTTTGATTTGGCAGTTGGCGTACGCGGAACTATATTTCACGGAAAAAATGTGGCCGCAGTTTGACGAAGCCGAGCTCGAAAAAGCTTTAAAATGGTTTCAAGAACAAAAAAGAACTTTCGGAAAATGAAGCAATTCCAAAAACTTCTCGCTCTCGCAAAAAAATTACGAAGTCCGACCGGCTGTCCGTGGGATCGGCAGCAAACGATTCTTTCACTCGCGAAAAGTTTGGAGGAAGAGTCAGACGAAGCTTTGGCGGCGATTCAGAAAAAGGATTTCGAAAATCTCGAAGAGGAGCTCGGCGATCTGCTTTTCAACATCGTGATGATCACGCAAATCGCGAGCGAGGAAAAGAAATTTCGGATGTCGGGGGTTTTGAAAAAAATCGAGCGGAAAATTATTTCGAGGCACTCGTGGGTTTTTGGGAAAGATCAAAAAAAAGTGAAAAACGCGGAAGACGCGCTCAAGCTTTGGAAAGAGAATAAGAAAAAGAAAGCGCACAAGAATTCTGGCATTTAAGCATCAAATCCTAAAATTTAACTTTGGTTGAAAATTAAGATTTATTTGAAAATTGTAAATTGTAAATTGTAAATTTACATCATCCCTCTCAGCTTCTTTGCTAATTTAAAAACCGCGTAAACCAATGGTTTTAAAACCAACTCTTTCGACTGTGGATATTTGATAATTTTTCCGCCGAACTTTTTTTTGAAATCCGAAACCCCCGCCAGCCGGTGGCGCAGAGAATTTTCGGGAGCAACTCCGAGAAAATCATAAAATCGACAACCACGCGCTTTCGCCATTTTGATTGCTTCGAATTGGAGGAGATACGGAGCCATTAAATTTCGAAATTTGTAATCGCTCGCGCCAAAATAATATGTCGCGGTGTCGCCAAAAAAAGTGAGCAGCATCGCGGCAAGCGGGATTCCCTTTCTTTTTGCAATCAACAAACTCGCATGCTCACCGAGTTGTTCGATAAATTTTTGATAATAATTTTTTGGGTGAGCGGAAAATCCATCTCGCGAAGTTGTTTTCGCAAGCAAGTTGAAGAAAATCTCCACTCCTTCCTGCGAATTCATTTCTTCCACTTTCACTCCGTGCTTCGCGGCAACGCGAATATTGTATCTTCCCTTCGGCTTCATTTGCGCAAGGATCTCCTCCTCCGATTTTTCAAGATCGAGAACGAGCGTGTTTTGCGGAAAATTTCCCTCCTCCGCTTCACGCAGTTTCGGAGAATTGATTTCCAAATCTTTTTGAAAATCGAAGCGAGCAAAAACAGCATTCCTTTCCTTGCCGATTTTCTGAATTTCCGCAATCAACAAATTGGAAACTTCTGCCAACTGCTGACTGCCAACTGCTGACTGAAAAAGCGGAGCACGCGGAACTTGCAGACTCGTAAATCCAAACGGAAGTTTCTTTTCAAAAATTTGAGCGAAAGCAACAAGTTCGTCCGCCTCGTTTTTCACGCCGAGTTGAATCGAATCCACGCCCATCGCTTTTTGAAATTCAGCCCATCTCGAAGTTTGTTGAACGGGTAAAAACTGTTGTTTTTCGAAAAACTTTTTAATCTCACGCGAATCGAAATCAGAAATCTGACAAATTTTCACCTCCCGATTTTACCTTTTTTTGCGAGAGAAACGGGATCTTGCAGCTTCTCGCGCAATGAATTCGCGAAACGGTGCGCTTCGTCGCGAATCCGTTGAACGAGAAAAAGAGCCTGCGAATTCGCTGGCAATAAAATTTGCTCAAACTTTCCATCCACTATTTTGAAGATCTCTTCCTCCCGCTTCGCCAGTCCGACCACCTCAACGCCTTTCGGAAATTTCACATTTTTTGAAACTGTCGCAAGCTGCCCTTTCCCTCCGTCGAGAATCACGAGATTCGGTTTCGCTGAGAAAGAAGAATCCATCTCTGATTTCTTTTCGCGAACCCAAATATTTTTTTTGCTTTTTAAAAAATCGGGAATTTTCCGCGCCTCGCGAAAACTAAACTTTTCAGCCAGCGTAGGATTCCCAGAAAAATAAAGTTTTCCTGAAGTTTTTTGGAGCGCGCTTTTCAAAAAAATTTCTTCCAAATTTCTCTCGCGCGAAAAAAGCGGAATAAATTCGACATGTTTTTTATCATGAGAAATGAGGTCGAATCCGCCCACAATTTTTTTCTCCGCAAGCGCGACGAAACACTCGGTATTTCTTTTCTTTTTAATTTTCGAAAATTCTTCGATTTCCAAAAGCTGCTTTCCCGTGGCTTTTCGAATCCGTATTTCCGAATTTTGCGGGATTAAATATTCCATCCGCCGCGCGAGAATTTCCGCCAAACTTTTGCAGTCGTCAACCTTTCCGCGCGCGAGCGAGCGAACTTTGAAATGGCGGTAGTCGGAATTTTTCGGCTCGCCGCGCTCGAAAACAACCATCGATCCAGCAGTGGCATCACCCGCAAAATGGGAAATATCGTACGCCTCAATTCGTTTCAATTCTTTTTTAATCCCCAAATTCCGAGCAAGTTCCGCCGCCGCTCCAATCGTCCTCTCAGTTGCATTTTCAAATTTCGCTTTCGCTTGAACTGCGAAAGCAGCCGCGTTTTTCTCTGCGAGACGAAGCAGTCCGGATTTGTCCCCTCGCTGCGGAAAAAGAATTTTTACCCACCTTCGCCCCGCTGATGCGGAGCCACGGAGAGTGTCGCTCACCGAAGAAGAGGACTCCATTTTTTTGGAAGTCTTTTCATTCAACCACTTTTCGAGAATTTCCACATTCTCAATTTTTTCAGGAAGCAAAATTTCCGCAGGAAAATCAGAAGAAATCGAAAAATATTGCGTGAGAAAACTCGCGAGAATTTCAGGAAATTCGCTCTCACCGCTTTTCATCACAAAATTTTTCGCATCAATCAGTTTCCCGTTTCGAATCGAAAGCAGCGCGAAATACGCTTTAGAAGTTAACCCCCCAGATATCTGGGGGGTTAACTTCACTCCCACCACATCCCGCGAAGCGAGATCGGGAGCAGAGGCAAGTTGTCTCGCGAAAGAATTTTCGATTGCGAGAATTTTGTCGCGCAACTGCGAAGCAAGTTCGAATTTTTTTTCGGAAGCCGCCTGCTGCATTTTTTCGCGAAGCTTTTGAATGATTTTGGAAGTATCCCCCGCCAAAAAATCCACTGTCTCGCTCACTTCTTTCGCGTAATTTTCTCGCGAAACTTTTCCGAGACACGGCGCGGCGCAAAGATTGATGTGAGAATAAATACACGGATATTTCACCGTTTTTTTCGCGACTTCCGCTCCTCCGTTTTTGGCAAGAATTCCAAGATTGCAAATCCGAATTTTGAAAAGTTTTTGGATGAGTTTGACCGCAGCGCGCACTGCTTTTGAATCGGTTTTTGGACCGAAATATTTCGCGCCGTCTTTTTCAATTTTGCGGACTGTGAGAATTCGCGGAAAATCCTCATTCGTAATTTTGAAATACAAAAAATGTTTGTCATCACGAAGCAGCGCGTTGAATTTCGGCTGAAATTCCTTCACGAGATTCGCTTCGAGCGTGAGCGCCTCTACCTCCGAATTTGTTTCCAGCCATTTCAAATCTTCCGTCTTTTCGAGCAGCCGCTCGATTTTTGGAGTTTTTGGGATTTTTTGGAAATAACTTTTAACTCGATTTTTGAGATTTTTTGCTTTCCCGATGTAAAGAATTTCCCCCGCCGAATCGAGGAATTGGTAAATCCCGGGAGATGTAGGAAGCTTGCGAAGCAGATTTTTAATTTTGTTCACGGAAGCATTTTACTGCCAACTCGCTTAAAATATTTCGGTGAAAAAATCTCTCGCGGAAAGCGCGTGGCAAACGGTTTGTTGGTTCGATATTTTCGGGCAAACGGTGAATGTGGAGGAAATCCACCGCTTCCTTTTTGGTACGAAAGCGTGTGTAAAGGATGTGGAAAAAGTTTTGGAAAAAGATCCGCGCATCGGCAAAAGTTTCGGTTTTTATTTCCCCCGTGGACGAAACGCGCTCGTTTTGAAACGTTGCGCTCACCACCACCGCGCGGAAAAACTATGGAGAGAAGCTTTGCGTCACCGCTTTATTTTTCGATTCACCCCTTTTTTGAAGCTCGCGGCAGTCGGCAATACCCTCGCGATGGGCTGGCCGGAAAAAAATTCGGACATTGACCTCCTGATCATCGCAAAAAAAGGAAGACTTTTTACCACCCGTTTCTTTTTAACTTTTTTTGCGCAAATTTTTGGGATGCGGCGGAGCGGACGAAAAATCACGGGACGGTTTTGTTTGAGTTTTTTTCTAGCGGAAAACTCGCTCGACCTCGAGAAAATCAAAATCGGGCGGGAAGATCCGTATCTCGCTTTTTGGATTGCCACGCTCGTGCCGATTTACGGGCGGGGCGAAGAATTTTTTGCGGCGAATGGATGGATTAAAAAATATTTTCCGAATCTCAAACTCCCCGCAATTCAAAAAAAATTTCGGCAGAAAACTTTTTTAGAGCGAATTTTGAGCGGAAGATCGGGAGACTTTTTGGAGCGAATTTTGAAAAAGTGGCAGTTCTCCCGTGCACGGCGGAAGCGAAAAAATCGCGGGGGGAATGCGGTGATAATTTCGGAGGAAATTTTGAAATTCCACGAAACCGATCGGCGAAAAGAATTCCTCAAAAAGTGGAGGGAACGAGTTAATTCAAAATCAGCAACGCAGAAATGAAACCGCGGATTTCCTCGAAATTTTGCGGAGCGAATTGAAACGCAAGCGCGCTCCCGCCAAACCGGATGATGTTCGTAGCAAGATTTTCGCTAAGAAAATAAAATGAATCCGACCCAAAAGCGGCGGGCAGCAGCTCGGAATCTTCGAGCACGTCCGCCACGCTTTTCTGTAAATCACTGAACGAAATCCCAGATGAAAGCTGCAGCTCAAAAACCGTAAAGAAGGGAATTCCATTTTTGAGAATCTCGGTTTTGGCAGTGTCGCCCGCGAATTCGGTGTTCGTGAAATCGAAAAAATCGGGAGCAGTGGAAAAATCACCGAATTCGAAACCGAAGGCGGAAAGCTGCCGCGCGAAAGTTTCGGAGAGAATGATGAACGTATTTTCAACATTACCAAGCTGAACCGTGTTGCTAATCTCAGAAATATTCTCGGATTGCGAAATGACCGACCGGTCTTTTGAATAGCTGTAAAGCGCAACCATGCCAACCAGCAGAAAAAAGACGATTGCGGAAAATCCAAAATTTTTCACAGAAAAAGTTTAGCAAACTCAACTATTTCAGTTTGTTAGCTTTCTCCTTCTCGGCTAAAATCTTCGAGATTTTTCGGGCGCTTAGCTCAGTTGGTTAGAGCATCTCGTTTACACCGAGAGGGTCGGGGGTTCGACTCCCTCAGCGCCCACCATTCGAATCAATTTAGGTCAGCATGCCTTCGTATAAAATGCAGTATTCTGTTAAAAATACGAAAACACTTCGGATGATTAACGAGTTATACGAAATTTTTAAAAAAACTTTTAAATTATGATTAATAAAAAAATAATTGGCATTTCTATTTTATCTTTGGCTGCTGTGACTGCAATTATCTGGATTGTAGTCCCTTTTGTTTTTTGTGTA
>JAHISY010000083.1 GCA_018817365.1 Patescibacteria group bacterium
ATGAATCCACCGGAACTGCCGATCGAAATCCTCACAAATCCGGCTTACACTTACGAGCTTACTTCTCCGCTGCAAATTGATTTTTCCGCGGAGCGCATTACCGATGAATTCAAAAAAGATTACGATCTCGTAAGCTACGAGTGGGACAAAGAAGGAGATGGAAAAGTTGACAATTTCGGTCCGCAGACCGCACTTTATTTTCCTCACGGCGGTAAAAATAACGGAGTTTACGAAGTAATCCTCAGCGTGTGGCTGCAACCGAAAGGCGGAGGAGATATGATCACGAAAGAGTATTCAAAAACTATCTCAATCTCAAAGCAGGAGATTTACGGTGAAATCGAAGTCGATCGAGAATCCGGTGATGTGCCTCTCGCGGTGAAATTCAACGCGGATACAATCGCCGATCCAAATGGTTCGGAAATCATCAATTACAGCTGGGATCTCGATGCCGACGGTCGTCCTGATCGCGACGGATTCACGTATCGGAAAACCGAGTGGACTTTCGACACGATTGGCGAACATACTGCGAGTCTTACCGTCACCTCGGCAGATTTCAACGATGATGGAACACATGAAGAAAAAACTTTTAAAAAAACGATTACTGTCCATACGCCGGCCGAGTCTGCGGATGCGGATATTTGGATTGAAGCGATTCCGGAAAAGGGCTTCGCGCCGCTCACGGTAAGTTTCATCGCAAAGAAAAAAGTAGGATTAACAAATTCGAAATCGTCACGGGTTGATACATATGAATGGAGAATCGGCGACGGTCTCGAAACTCTCCGCGGGGAGCGCAATAAATTCACCTTCGAAAAACCGGGGAGTTATCCGGTCGAGCTCGTGGTTACTTTTTTCAATGGGCAAGTAAAACGCGACATGATCGAAGTCGTGGTGGGCGACGAAAGCATCGCGCCGGAGGCGATTATTCAAACTGATCCGGCGATCAATAGGCAATACAAAGCCGTAGTTGGTTCCGCTCCGCTCGTGGTGAAATTCGACGCGAGCAAATCGAAAGATGCGGACAACAATATTGTGAAATACGACTGGGATTTCGACGGGGACGGTTTGTGGGACGGAGAGGGCAGTCTCGCGGAGCACAAATTTTGGGATGAGGGAAAATACAAAACCACTCTCCGCGTTACCGATTCCGACGAGAATGAATCTCGCGCGGAGGTGAATATTTCAGTGGGGGAGGAGCTCGCGGTGGTCGATTTCGGCGCCAATAAACTTGCGGGCACTGTCCCGCTCACGGTTGATTTCGACGCTTCCGGCTCGCGCGTGCCTGCCGGCAAACAAATTGTTTCGTACGAATGGAGTTTTTCTGCGGATGCGTCGCAAACTTTCATCCACGAACGCGCGCAGACTTCCCACATTTTCGAAACGGTCGGGGAGTATCTCGTGAAGCTCACTCTCCACGCGGATGACGGCAGCGAGTATTTCGATGTTTTGAAAATCGTGGTCGCCGCTCCCTCGTTGAATGCGAAAATTTCCGCCTCGCGGGTGAGCGGGGAGGCTCCACTCGAAGTCTCTTTCGACGCGAGCGCGAGTAGCGGAAATATCTCGCGTTTCGAGTGGATTTTCAACGACGGCGGCACGAGCAACGAGCAAAAGCTCTTCCATATTTTCGAGAATCCGGGAAGCTACGATGTAATTCTCCGAATTTACGACGCAATCGGAAATGTCTCAAATACGAGTAAAATAATTTCAGTAAATTAATTAAACAAATTTTATCCGCCGCGGCGGATTAAATGCATCAATTTTTTTAATTTTAAAAACGTTTGAAATTCGTCGCGGCGAACAAAAATTAGAAATTGAAAATTACTTTTTACTTTCTAAAAAATGCAAACCAAAATTTACTTTTTCGAAGTAGAAGAATCCGATGCGAAAAACGTGCGGAAAAAATATCCCAAAGCGGTTTGTTTCGCCAAACCTTTTTCGAAAAAGCTCGCGAAGAAATGCGCGGATGCGGAAATCATTTGCGGAATGGTGCACTCCGATTTTTCAGCCGAAGCTTTGGGGTTGCTGCCAAATTTAAAACTCGTGGTGACCCGCAGCGCGGGCTACGATCACATTGATTTGAAATTCGCGGCGGAACGGAAAATTCCGACCTGCTTCGTTCCAGAATACGGCAGCCATGTGATTGCCGAACACGTTTTTGCTCTCCTGCTTTCGAGTTGCCGGAATATTCTCGAGGGCGACGAACGCACTACTCACGAAAATTTTTCGTGGTGCGGGCTGAAGGGAATCGCATTAAAAAACAAAACCATCGGCGTGATCGGCACCGGTCGTATCGGCAGCCAAGTTTGTCGGATTGCCTCCGATGGATTTCTCATGAAAGTGTTCGGCTTCGACATTTACAAAAATCCGGAACTCAAAAAACTCAAAAATTTCCGCTACGTCTCGCTCGATAATTTGCTTCGGAAATCCGACTTCATCTCGCTCCACCTCCCGCTTTTTCCGGAAACGCAGCATCTCATTAATGCCAAAACGATTGCAAAAATGAAGGATGGGGTGACGCTTGTCAACACTGCGCGCGGAGGCTTGATCGATACGCGCGCTCTCGTGGCGGCGATTCGAAAAGGGAAGTTCACCCGCGTGGCGCTCGACGTGATCGAGCATGAAAATAATTTGCGGGAGGATCGAGACTTGCTTCATCTGCCGGGAGTGATCATCACGCCGCACATCGCTTTTTATACCGACGAATCGAATGCCAACATGTATGCGGAAGCTTTTCGATCAATTGACGAATTTCAAAAAAACAAAAAATTAACGCACCGAATTTAATTTAACCCCCCCCAGATATCTAGGGGGACAATAACTTGTCTGCTTACCGCCTCACCACTCTCGCAAAAATCAAAAAATCAAAAACGATCGTGCTTTCTCTAAAGAAAGCGCGTGAAATTGAGGAGATTCTCTCGAATTCACGCAGACGTTACGAAAAACTTTTGCGAGATAGTTTTCTTTTTTCCTTTTTGGGGAGTTTTCGAATCACGATTTTTGGCAGCGGGTTGCTGCAAGAAACAAATTCAGAATACTTCAAATTCGTGGAAAACCTCACGAAAAAACTTGGAAAGGAGATGCAAGTGGATATCATCACCGGGGGCGGCGGGGGATTGATGCTAGCCGCGAATGAGGGTCTAGACGAAGCGAAAGCGGAACTGAAAAAGGAGCACCGGAAAGTTCATTGCGAGAATTTTGGGATTCGCGTGAATTTACCGAACGAACTGGGTAAAAATGAAAATCTTGATGTAGTGGAGGATTTCCAAAATTTCTCCACGCGCCTGGAAGAATTCGTGAGAATTTCACACGGGATTTATCTCGCGCCCGGCGGTTTCGGCACCGATCTCGAAGCGGCGATGTTTGTGCAACTGAAGCAGCGTTGGAAAATCGAGCAGGATTTTCCAATCCTCGCGCATCCTTTTTGGAGACCGATTTTTCGGTACGAAAACAAAGTCCTTTTTGACGATCAAGTAGTGAATGGGCACACTCCTTTTATCGCGGAGGATGACAAAAAAATCATCTACTATACGAAAGATTTGAATGAAATTGTGAAAATCTTCAAGAAACACTACCGCGCGTGGAAGAAGCTGCGGAAAAAGGTGAAATTCATGAAGTAGTTTCAAGTAGAATTTTGAATTTTCAAATCGTGTGAATCATGATTCACACGATTATTTGATTACCATGATTCTTTTTTTTACCCGCATTCTGAATTTTTCAGTACATCCTTTCCATCTCACTTTCACTATTTATCTGAACTGTGATTTATCGGATTACCCTGATTTACCATGATTAGTTCGTGCAGAAAAAAACAAGAGGTGAAAATTGAAATGAGGGGTAATTAATGGCAGGCGGAGATCAACCCGGGGGGTTGGATTTCGTAGTGAGCGTATTTTTCAAACAGGGGTTCAATTTACAAAATTGAACCTGCGGGAGCAAACAGGGGTTCAATTTACAAAATTGAACCTGCGGGAGCAAACAGGGGTTCAATTTACAAAATTGAACCTGCGGGAGATTTACAAAATTGAACCTGCGGGAGAGTAGAGACGTTGCGCGCAACGTCTCTACGTTTACGCATCTCGCCACCCATCCACGCAATCACGGTAATCCAGCCTGCCCTCCGAAGCCCAAAGGCGAAGGATGGGTTAATCAGGAAAACCTGCCTGCTGGCAGGCAGGTCAGGGTTCAGACACATTAAGATTCAGTTGAAGATTTGCCGTCCCAATTCGTACCGGGATGAAATCGGCTCGGAATTTTCGACCAAATAATCGTACACTTGCTGGAAATCGAGCGTTTCACCTGAGCTGTTTAAAATCTCGGAGATTTTCGCCGAGACGATTGGCGCGGCTTGCGAAGTTCCGGTGCGGTAAGCGTGCTGCTGGTCCGGCGCGGCGCTCCAAACATCTTGCGCCACCACCGAAAAATCCACCCACTCGCCAAAATTACTCCAAAAAAGTTTCTCGCCGTTCTTTTTTAATGCTGAAACTGCAATGACATTCGGCAAGGCAGCAGGGTAATATTCCGCCCCGCTGCGATAATTGCCGGCGACGGCGACTACGATCACATTTTTTTTGTCCGCATAATCGATGGCTTCTCGCAAAATTTTTGATTCTGACTGCAGCCCCAGACTCAGATTGATAATCTGCGCGCCGTTGTCTGCCGCGAATTTGATCGCTCGCACCAACTCCTGCATTTTGCCGCTATCGCCATCGGAAATCTTGAGAGGCATTATTTTTGCCGCGGCGGAGTTTCTCAAAATAATCCCCGCCACGTGGGTGCCGTGTCCATTTTGATCAATTACTTGCGATGTATTCTCGAGAAAATTCCAGCCGGAAATGACTCGATTCCCGAAATCCGGATGCGCGCCATCCACTCCCGAGTCGATGACAGCGACCAAAACGCCTGCTTCATTTTCTGGCATTATTTTTGATGCCTCCTCTTTTTCTGAATCGGCGGCGGAGATGGCTTCATCTTCTGGCAGCGTCAAATCAAAATTCGGTTCCGCGTACTGCACCAAATCCAAATTTTCATAATCGGCGATAATTTGTCGGATGCCGCTGTCCGTTTTGAAATTTAAAATCAGCGCGTTTTGCAGTTCCGCGGACGCGGGATTTTCGCCATTTAATTTTAGAATAAGTTCTTTTTTCGGTTTCAGAATATTAGTTAAACTTGCCCGTAAAAATTGATGATGTGGATTGAATAGCGCCATCAAAGACGAATCCATTTCCCCATCGAGCGGTTCGGCAAAAACCAGTCCGTACTTAGAATTGAGGCGAGCAAGCGCGGTATCGGATTTCTCATTTGTCAGCAGCATCGCCGCGAAACTCCCCCCTGCCACCAAAAGCAAAATAAAAAGGATCTTGATTTTTTTATTTCGGAAGAACATTTTTGTTTTTAATTCCCTTTGATTTTACCATATTTTCAATAAAATTGAAAGCCATATTGTATTGGATATTAGATATTGGAAATTTGACAGTGGAATCCGCAGGTTCAGATTAGCTTGACTTCAACTCTTTGGATTTATAAAATTCAGGTATGAAATTAAGATTACAACAATTTATCGAAAATAAATTATCTAAGGCTCATTATGAATTTGATGAGAGTGTCGGTCAATGGGCTGGTTGGATTGAAGATGTGCCTGGTATTTATGCTCAGGCTAAAAATATTGAAATGGTTCGGAAGGAGCTATCTGAAATTTTGGAAGAATGGGTACTGTTTGGACTACGAGACAATCAAAAGCTAAAAGGTTTTGATTTGAATGCGGTTTTGAAACAAAAAGTTTATGCCTAGTTTGAGTCCAATCAGCCGCCGCATTTTAATTAAAAAATTGAAATCACTAGGTTTCGAGGGACCGCATTCCGGTGGCAAACATCAATTTTGCTTAAAAATGATTTTAAGCTGTCTATTCCAAATCCACACAATAAAGATATTGGTATTGTGCTTTTGTCTAGAATCATAAAAGAGTTGGGTATTTCACTGCAAGATTTTATGGATTTATGAGATTGTTTTAGCGGTGGATAAAGCATTTGGAAGGTGGACATTGGAAAGTGGAATGTGGAAAAACACTCACGAATAAAATCGTGAAGATTCGAGATGTTGTTCCCGCTTGCTCAAACCGGCTGGAGGGTGGAAGTTGGAAATTTGACAGTGGAGGTTTGCTAACTACCCGCCTGCTGAAATTCCTTTTGTCTGAACCGCTGATTACGCTAACTGTCTGAACTCGGATTACGCAGATTAGAATGATTACGCTGATTACGAGAGACGGGAGACGGGAGACGAAGACGGAAGACGAAGCCGTCCGACCTTTCAATACGCTACTGTCGGAAGAAAAGAATCCGAGAAATCAACGTAATCCGAAAAATCCGCGTTCAGACAATTAGAAAAGAATCCGAAAAATCAAAGTTCAGACAATAATCACAGCTCAAACATTCTCAATCTATCGAACAATCCCCCAAAAAAATCCAGCAAGCCAAAACAGCTATTTTTACCTGCTAAATCGCTGAACGAATAATCTTTTTATTCACATTTTCTAGCGTAATTTCGATTTTTGTTTTACTTCGGGCGAAAATAGCAA
>JAHISY010000084.1 GCA_018817365.1 Patescibacteria group bacterium
ATCACAAAATACATTCCCGAACGTGGTGACATAGTTTGGTTGTCTTTCGACCCGCAAGCTGGTCACGAACAATCCGGCAGAAGACCAGCCCTCACGCTTTCGCCGCGGAAATATAATTCCGCGATGGAGGAATTATCGAAAACTTCGCAAACTGCCTTCGCGAAACTCTACGAGCAACAGGCGACGCAATCGACGGATGATGTGAAAGTCGAGGATAAAAACGAGCCGAAAAATGACGAGAAAAGGGAGGGTGATGAGACTGTCGAGGGAGAGGTGGTGGATGAGGGGAAGAAAGATGAATGATGAAATTAAAAATCACGTTGATTACAGAATTTTAATTAAACATAAAAATAACTATTTTGGGTTAGGTAAAGTTTCGATAAATACACACAAAGGTGATTTTTATTATTTTCTCCCAAGAAACAGCATGCTTTGTGGAGAAAAATTAGACCACATTTCTTTTCATAAAGACGGGAATATCCACGCAAAGTTACAAAGTGGCAAGAGAGTGAATTTAGTGAAAAGGCAACCAACTCAAAATATTGGATTTCAATATATTTTGGGTGAAGCAATAAAAGATTTTCAAAAGCTACCAATAATTTCTCAAGAAAAGATCGATGCAGAAAAAGTTAAACCTATAGTTTTCAGAGCTAAAGGCACTAAAAAACCAATTATTTTAGAACTTTCAATAGTTTCAGGGAAAAATATTATTTCTTTTCTTCGTGGGGAAGAAACTCCATTATCCGAAGCAGACTCAAGAAAAAATCCAAATATCCTTGGTGCTGAAAAAAGATGTTTAGGTTGGCATTCCGGAAATGCCGATAAATTAATGCAATATTGCTTATTGAAATTTCCTAGTAATTGGGATTTCCCGACAAACATTCGGTTGCAAATACCTCAATGCTCAAAAATTAAAAATAAGTAATGGCTTTTTGCTAAACTGATTTTGTTTTTAATTTTTGAAACAAAAGACGATTCTGTTGTTTTTCAATTCATAAACCATGAAAAATTCAACGACGAACAAAGCAGGCAATTTTATAAAAGGAGAAGTCCTTAAATCAGAGCGAAACTCGTTTGCTGTTCGCATTATTACTATCGCTGTATGTTATTCCGGTATAACTTTTTGGCTTAACTCTATTCGTGCCACCGCGTCGCTTTGGTTTGTATGGATTTTGATCATAATCCAATTCACTTTATATTTTTCCATATTCATCGCAGGCTATCGACGTGCCATAGTGTGTGGTATGAATAAGAATATAAGTCTAATCGTTTTTACAGCTCTCGCTATTTTAGGCAGAGTGAACGATTGGGAATTAGCGATAATCCCTTTAACTGTAATTATTATGCTTGTAGCCTCATCAAAAACTAAAAATATTTCCGATGAAAATAAACATTTGCTACCAAAACATTTAGACGAAAAAACCTCGGACTCATACAAGAGGCAACCGAAGAGTTCGTCTATACCAAAAAGAAAACCGGAGGATTATCTAACTCCAGAACAGATAAAAAAATTGAATCAAGCTCAACGGGAACTGGTGGGAGAAGAAGAAAAATAATTTTCCAAAAGCTCGGCTTCGACCAGACTTTTTGCTAAAATTAATTTCCAAAAAACCGTTATGTCATTTTTTTCAAAAAAACGGGAAGTCTGTTTAGAAGATTTTTGTCGTGATTTTTACGAAAATTTGATTTTCGGTCAAAAAATAAAAGAACTCGCTAAAGAAGCCAAGGATGCTATTGTTAAAGTTGATGATGCTTTTGCGGTTGTAGATTTACAGAAATTAACATACGAATTCACAATAATTGGTTTTGAGTTGTTCGCAGTTGCGTGGGCACATCATTTTGAAGACAGTCTTGTCTCTCAGAGTATATTTACCAAGAAATACCTAACTGAGAAAAAGAAAGATGATATTTGGGATGGAATGAAAAAATATTATCTTGCCGTCCAAAGTTCCAAGACTTATGATGTTAGTGCTATCAAAAACATTTCTATTGCGAAAGATTGGGTTGAATATTGTGATAAAGAGAAAAAAATATTATCTAAAAATGGAATTATTTTATCCGAATCTGTTTTAGAAAATGTTTATCGTTCAAGCTGGCGAAGAAAGTCTAAAAAGGCTTGGAAAACTGGTGCTACAATTTTTGGTATTCGTCTAGCTTTGTGTGAGAGGTTGGGTTTAGCGGAGGGAGATGATTCTACACATTTTGGACGATTTACCTTTGACGATAGCAATATCAACTTTGGAATAAATACTAACGCACAATTTCGTTTAAGCGCATTTATAAATTGGTTATATGATGAAGCAGAACAATCTTTGAGTAAGATAGAAATTAAAAAATAATTTGGCGTGCAATTTTAGATTTAAAACTCGGCTTCGATCGGGCTTTTTGCTAAAATAACTCGCGTTCTGCGTTTTAAGTTTTAAGTTTCATTCTTGTCCCCCAAAACTCACACCCTCGTCGCCCTCGTGGAAAACAAAGCTGGCGTGCTAAATCGCATCGCGAGTTTATTTCGAAGAAGAAGATTTAATATCGAAAGCCTCACTGTCGGGCATTCGGAGAAAGAAGGACTGAGCCGGATGACAATCGTGGTGGACAAAGAAACGAATGTCGATCAAGTTTTTCGGCAAATGTACAAAATCGTGGAGGTGATCAAAATCAAAAAATTGGACGAGGAGAAAGCGATCGTCCGCGATCTCGCGCTCGTGAAAGTCAAGCTCACTCCGCCAACCCGCGCGAAAATTTTGAAAACCATCAATCTTTTTGGCGCAAAAATCGTGAAGAAAAATTCGAAATATTTGATTGCGGAAATTTGCGAGCAGCCGGAAAAAATCGAGCGTTTTATCGATTTGATGAAAGATTTTGGAATTATCGAAATCGCGCGGACAGGGGTCACCGCGGTTTCGAGCTAACTCAAAGTGGGGTAAAATCCTCCGGCTTTTAAATTTTTTTAAAATGAAAAAAATCATTCTCGCGATTCTCGCGATTGGAATTCTCGGTGGAGGGGCTTTTGTCGCGAAGGCAATTATCGACAAACCTGCCGACCCGCAAGCTTTCGTGAACGCAGCTCTCGCGAATTATTTCGACATCGAGTCATCGAAATTCGCGAGTGTGATGAATTTGAATGTAACGGAGGTTGCGTATTTCGAGGGAGATTTGAATCTTGAAGTTTCCGGCAAAATCGCGAACGCGCAGGATTACCTCCCTAATCTCGATTATCAGATTGTTTTGAATGGCAACAGCAGCGCGACAGAGCAGGAAGCCGCAATTTCCGCGAGCGGAGAGCTGCGGATTTTAGATGAAGTTTTTTACGGAAAATTGGGAAAAATCGAACTCGCCGGTATTCCGGATGAAGCGCTCGCTCTCGTGGAAACTGCGAAAACATTCGCGGGAAAATGGTACTCACTCTCATTCAAAAAATTGCAGGAAGCGGATCCGAAAATTGCGGAACTTTTTGAGGAACAGGAAAGACAGCAACTCGCGCTGCGCGAGAGCTTGCAAAATTTTTTCGCGGGGAATGATGTTTTGCTTGTGAAAAGTTTGCCACTGAGTTTCGGCGACGAGCAGAAAGTGAAAGTGATTTTGAATCCCGATATTTTGGCTTCAGATACTTTTTTCGCGGAACTTGAAAAAATGTTCGCCTCATCTCGTCTCGGCGGAATAGAAAATCCGTTTGAAATAGATGGGAAGAAAAAAGTGGAGGCGCAGCAAATGATTCGAGAAATCGTAGAAAAAAGTAATCCGCAAATTCTGCTTCGAATCGGGAAGGAAGACGGCATTCTTTACGGCTATGAATTTGTGATGGATTTGAATCTCGCGGATCTCGGCATCGCGAAGTTGCCGGCAGGAATGGTGAAAATCGCGGTGAGTTCGAGTCTCGCGGAAGTGAATCAGCCGCAACAAATTGAGATTCCAGAAAATGCGGAGGAAATCGATCCGCTGCAATTCATCTCCGTTCCGGCTGTGGAGGAGGAGATTGAAACTGAGGTGGAAGTCGAAACAGATGTCGGAGTAGAACCTGAAGCACTCGACGAAACGAAAGCTAAGGATACTTCTGAAGTCGCAGAGATTGTAGAATAGAATTTTTTATTTTTTTAATTTCTTCACAATGAGTAAAAAAATCCTGCTCACTCTCATAGCTTGCACTCTCGTTTTCACGAGCGGCTGCGGAGAAACAACCCCCGATCCGCAAGAACTTTTGCGAAAAGCTTTCGAGAATGCTTTATCGATTAATTCCGCGACTTTCAGCGCGAGCGGAAACACACGAATCGAAAATGTGGAAAACACGAACGGCGAGGTCAAATTCACTTTCGAAGGAAAGGGTGAAGACATTTTAAAATTTCCGCCGAAAATCGATTACTCGGTCGGAGCGGAATTCAACCTCCAAAATCCGGAAGAGGGAAATGTCACCGGTTCCGGAAAATTTTCGATCAAAATGCTCGATATACTCGATGACTCGATTTTTGCGAAATTCGAACTCACCGAGCTCGCAGGAAAACCGGAATTGGAAGCAGCAAAACCTTTCATTCAAATGTTTTCGGGAAAGTGGTACAAATTTTCTCTCAAAAATCTCGGTATTAATCCTGAGATTGAAGCAGCTTTTGTAGAGAAGCAAGAACATCAGCAAAAATTCATCGAGTTCTGTAAAAAACTTTTGAGCGAAAATGATCTCCTGCTCGCAAAAAATCTGCGAGAAGATGGTGAAGATTTTGTGATTGAAGTGGAACCGAATTTTGATCTCATTTTGTCTGAAAAATTTTTGGATGACACTCGCGCTAGCTTACTCAAGCTCGTCAAAGAAGTTGATGAAAATGCGCCCGGTCCGCCGGAATTTGACGATGAGATGCGCGCGGAACTTCCTGAAATTCGAGAAACTGCGAAAAAAGTTTGGCAGGTCAGTAACTTCAAGCTCACGATGAAAATCGGAAAAGAGAATCAAATCGCTCACACTTCAGTCGTGAGCGGAAATCTCGACCTCGCGGAGATTGCGAAAATAGTTCCCGAGATGAAATTGGAATGTTCGCAGTGGCAAATCGATGAAGGAGTTTGTGAGCCACGAGAGCTGAGTGGCAAAATTATTTTCGATTTCACTTCCACATCGAGTAATTTCAATCAGCCGCAAAACATCACTCCGCCCGAAGATTTCATCGATTTTGCTCCGGCGATGATTTTAGGCGGGATGCAACTTTCACCACCAATTTCTGAATCCGAGAACGAAGATTTTTTACTAGAAATTCCATCTTCGGAATTGGGGGAAATGTCGCAGCCGAACCTCGAACTTGAAGAGTTCGGACTTCCTCCAAATCTCGAATTTGACGAACCTACCTCCCCCCCATCTTTGGAGCCCGAAGAAGCTCCAGTCGAAAAAAATCAGCCGATAGCTCGACCCCGCTAAATTCTTAAATCTTATTTTTTAATTTTTAATCCTTCCATAATGAAGCTTTACCATGACAAAGATGCTGATGTAAGTATCTTAAAAAACAAAACGATCGCGGTGATCGGCTACGGAGCGCAGGGTCGCGCGCAAGCTCAGATGCTGCACGATTCGAAAATGAATGTCGTGGTCGGCGTGCGGTTGAATGGACCGTCGGCAAAATTGGCAAAAAAAGATGGTTTGAAAGTTGCTTCAATCGCAGATGCCGCGAAAAAAGCGGATATCATCCACATTTTGATTCCCGATGAAGTGCAGCGGGAAGTCTACGAGAAAGAGATTGCGAAATTCGTGACGGCGGGCAAAACGCTTTCCTTCTCGCACGGCTTTTCGATTGTTTTCAAAAGAATCAAACCGCCGCGCGGCGTGAATATAATCATGGTCGCGCCGAAATGTCCGGGTACGGAAGAGCGGAAATGTTATCTCGCAGGATTCGGCGTGCCCGCGTTGATTTGCGTGGAGCGGAATGAAGACGGCGATGCGAAAAAAATCGCGCTCGCAATGGCAAAAGCGATGTTTTTCACAAAGGCGGGAGTGCTCGAAGGAACTTTCGCGCAGGAAGCTTTCGAAGATTTATTCGGTGAGCAGACAGTTTTGTGCGGCGGAATGGCGGAGCTGATCAAAGCCGGTTTCGAAGCACTCGTGGAAGCAGGCTACCCGCCCGAGTTGGCTTATTTCGAATGTTTGCACGAAACAAAACTTATTATGGATTTGATTTACGAAGGCGGCATCGCGCGGATGTACGAGGTGGTAAGTAATACCGCCGAGTGGGGCGGACGCACAGTCGGTCCGAAAATTATCGACAAAAGCGTGAAACAGCGAATGAAGGTCGCGTTGAAAGATATTGAAAGCGGAAAATTCGCGCGAGGGTGGATGCAAGAGTGCGCGAGCGGAATGAAACGGATGAAAAAACTCCGCGCAGAAGAAAAGAAGCACCCGATTGAAAAAGTCGGCGCGAAGATTCGAAAGTTATTTGAACGCTAATCGAAATTATTTTTTAAAAGTTTGACTTCGAGAATGAAGTTTTTTTCGTGTGAAAAATAAATTCAAAAAAACTTTTTGGGGAAATTACGCATTATTTTTTCATCAATAAAATAGAGGACTTCGGCATTTTTACGGCGCGCCGTTTTTTTAACCACTCCTGATTTTGTCAAAAATTTGAGGTGGTCGGAAATCGTCCCCCACGAAAATTTGGAAGAATCGACCAAACCGGTAAAGTTCATTTTTTTCTTTTCGCGCAGAATTTTGACGATACCGATGCGTGTCGGATGAGCGAATGACTTGAAAAATTGCGCCAACAAAGTATTTTCGTCGTCCATATTTTTATTTTATTTTTTATTAGAATTTTGTCAAATACCTATTTAGCTAAATAGGTATTTTCCATTTCTGGGTTTTTACAAAAAAACAAAACCGGAAAATCAGGCTTAATGAAAAAAATAGCTGCTGAAAATTGAGTAATAGGCTATCCTAAGCTCAATACTTAATTCTTTTACTTATGCATCAAAAAAATGTCCCCAATGTGGCAGTAAAAAGGTCAAGAAAAATGGAAAACAGAATAAGGAACAGCGGTATCGCTGTCTAAATTGTGGTAAGTATTTCACACTCAAAGATCTCCGCTGGATTAAATCAGCATACCTCGATTACACAATCGGAAAGCAATCTCTCAAACAGTTGAAATTGAAATATGGGAAAAGTATTCCAACAATCCGCAAGTATTTCGAACAGCATTCACCCGTCACTGGAGAAGTCCGCGTTTCAAAACATCCAGTTGTGGTTATTTTAGATGCCTTCTTTTGGACACGTAGTTCGGGAGTTTTGGTGGCTCGAGCGGAAGGTCAGAATTTGATTTGGAAAGAGATTAAAAGCGAAAAGATGGAGCACTACGAAGTGCTGCTGAATGATTTGGAAGCTCTCGGGGTTCAGTCCGAAGCTTTCGTGATCGATGGCAGGCGCGGGGTGAGACAACTGCTTTTAAAGATGTTTCCTGATATTCCGATTCAGCTATGTCAATTCCACACAGTGCAGACTGTAACAAAATATCTCACCAAAAAACCTAAATTGGAAGCGGGTAAACAGCTACGGAAGATCGCGCTTGAATTGAAATTCTGCGGAAGAATTCGCTTCGCTCGCAAGATTAAAAAGTGGCAGCGGAGATGGCGCGATTTCTTGAATGAAAAAACTTCTGACGAGAGCAAACGCGGTTGGCATTACACGCATCGAAAACTTCGAAGCGCGCATCGCAGTCTCGCGGCGAAC
>JAHISY010000085.1 GCA_018817365.1 Patescibacteria group bacterium
AATCGATGCGGCAGACTTGAGTACTGCCCCCAGTCGAAGCTTGCTTCGACAGTACATCCTCCCCTTTTTTCTTTTGCAAATATTTCGCGAAATCAGCCACCGCTGGCACGGTCCCGCATTTTTCACAATGCACAATCGGAATCGGCTCACCCCAATATCTTTGCCGACTAAAAATCCAATCGCGCAGTTTGAAATTCACCGCTGATTTTCCAGCTTTTTTTTCTTCGAGGAATTCGATGATTTTCGGAATAGCTCCGGAGGAGTGTAAACCTGTAAATTCACCCGAATTAAGCAATAGTCCATAAAGTGTTTGTGGTTTGTTTTTTTTAATTAGTTTTTGTTCCATCCACTTAGCTTGCTTTTCATCTTTGACGTTGCCGTAAGTAAATTTTTGATCAACTATTCCGGAATCAGTTTTCTCGACAACGAATGTGTGTTCCGTATTAAAAATCACATATTTTATTTCAATTCCAAACTTCGTCGCAAACTCGAAATCCCGCTCGTCGTGCGCTGGCACTGCCATGATCGCACCTGTCCCGTAGCCAGCAAGTACGTAATCCGCTACGAAAATCGGGATTTCCTCACCATTCACCGGATTGATTGCTCGCACGCCTTTTAATTCAACGCCGGTTTTTTCTTTATTTAATTCACCTCTTTCTAGGTCAGACTTATTCGCAGCTTCTTGAATATATTTTTCCACTTCTTTCCAGTTCTTAATTTTTGGCTTCAATTTTTGAAGTAGCTCATGTTCAGGCGCGAGGACGGTGTAAGTGCAGCCGAAGAGCGTGTCGGGGCGAGTAGTGAAAACCTCAATTGCACATTGCACATTGTTCACTGAAAATTGAACACTCGCGCCCTCGCTCCGTCCAATCCAATTTTGCTGCTGCGTTTTGATTCGCGGGAGGTAATCGACAGTTTCCAAATCTTGCAAAAGCCGATCGGCGTATTTTGTGATTGCGAGCATCCACTGCTTCTTTACCCGCCGTTCAATCTCGCCGCCGCAGCGTTCGCACTTCCCGTCCACCACCTCTTCGTTTGCCAAACCGATTTTGCAGCTCAAACACCAGTTAATCGGAATCTCGGCTTGATACGCCAAACCTTTTTTGAAAAATTGGAGAAAAATCCACTGCGTCCATTTGAAATATTTCGGATCGGTGGTGTCGATCACGCGATTCCAGTCGAATGAGAAACCGATTGATTTAAGCTGTTTCGTGAAATTCGCAATATTTTTGTCCGTCGCGACGCGCGGCTGGATTTTATTTTTGATCGCGTAATTTTCCGTCGGCAATCCGAATGCGTCGAAGCCGATCGGAAACAAAACATTTTTACCTTCCATTCGCTTTTTTCGCGCGACGGCATCGAGAGCGGTGTAGCTGCGGCAGTGACCGACGTGCAGCCCATCGCCGGAAGGGTACGGAAATTCAACAAGCACGTAAAATTTTTCTTTCGGCGAGTCGTCGGCAGCGGCAGATAAATTTCCCTTCTCCCATTTTTGTTGCCATTTTTTCTCGATTGAAGAATGATCGAAACTCATGAAAAAGTAAAAATTTTAAATTACAAAAGTATAAATTTTTGAATTATCTGAACTGCATTTTAGCTTAAAATATCGGTACGCTGAATCTATCGAATTTAGCCTTTATAATTTTTACTTTCTAATTTCCATGGAATTTCGAACTGCCGGTTTCGTTCTCAAAAAACAAAGTTTCGGAGAGGCTGATCGGATTTTGCGAATTTTTTCGCGGGAATTTGGTTTGCTCTCCGCGCTCGCAAAAGGCGTGAAAAAAACGAAATCGCGAAAAGCCGGCTGCCTTGAACTTTTTTGTGAAACGAATTTCCGCCTCCACCGAAAAACGGGCGAGCTTTTCCTGGTCACCGAAACAGCGCCGCTTTCAAGCTTTTCGAGCTCCAATCTCCAGTTTCTCAAACCCGCCTTCGAGGCGGCGGAGCTTCTCCTCGCGCTCGCCCCGCCGGAAAAGCCACTCCCGAAAATTTACAAAAATTTTCACGATTTCCTCGAAATTCTTTCCGCGACTTCCAAACCTCGACTACTCAAAATCGCTTTTTTTACGAAAGTTTTGAGTATTTTTGGATTCCTGCCCGATTTTGAGCAATTCGAAAAAAGAGATAAAAAGTTCTTCAAATTTTTGCTCCGCGAGAGTTTCCCGCAAATTTTGAAGCTCGAAGAGGAAGAGGAGATTTTCAAAAAAACGGAAGATTATCTCCGCGAAATTCTCGAAAACGTAACTGAAAAAACTTCACGCGTGGTTTCCGCGACGCGCGATTGGAGCTAAAATTCCCACGTGATTTTTCACCACTCTCTCGACCCCATCGCGCTTGATCTCGGTTTTTTCGAAATCCGGTGGTATGGGATTTTTTACGCGATTTCTTTCCTGCTTGCGTTTTTTTGGCTGCAAAATTTGGTGAAAAACCGGCTGATTGATTTCACTAAAAAACAAATCGAGGATCTCGTTTTCACGGTTATTCTTGGCGTGATTGTCGGTGGGCGAGTCGGCTATTTCCTTTTTTACAATTTCGAGAATCTTTTTTCGCTCGA
>JAHISY010000086.1 GCA_018817365.1 Patescibacteria group bacterium
CTCGAAAGCGCTGCCGCGTTGCTAAACCTCGTGGAAACTGATTCGCTGCCGGTCGAATTGCAGCAAAAAGTAGCAGAGGCGAACAGCGGTTTGAATTATTTTTTGGAAGTCGCGCAGCCGCTCGCGGAAGCTCTCCCGCAGCTTCCAAATTTTTTGGGAGATAAAGTTCCGCGCCGTTATTTAATTCTTTTTCAAAATCCGGATGAAATCCGTCCGACCGGCGGCTTCGTCGGCTCGGTCGGGATTTTGAATTTGAATGACGGTTTCGCGGAAAAATTTGAGATTCGGGATGTTTACGAGATCGACGGACAACTTGCGGAGCATTTGAATCCTCCGGAGGGATTCGGTTTCATCACCGGAAGTTGGGGGCTGCGCGACGTGAATTACCACCCCGATTTTCCGACTTCCGCGGAAGCGGCGGCAGTAATTTTCGAGGAAGCCGGTTTCGGCAGCGTGGACGGCGTAGCGGCGGTAAACTCGACTTTTTTGACGAAACTCGCAGCGGCAGCAGCGAACGGGGTGCAGCTCGATCGATTCTCACGAAAAATCGAAGCCGAAGATCTCACGCTCCTTCTCTCGTTAATAATCGAGACGAAAACAGACGGCGCGGAAAAGCCGAAACAAATTTTGGATGAGGTGTGGGCGGCGCTTCGACAAGATTTGCAGAAAATTCCAGCGACGGAACTAGCGGGCATCGCGCTCGATTCGATCATGGAAAAAGAAATCCAATTCGCTTCTACGAATCCCGATTTGCAAAAAATCGCGCGCGCTGTCGGAGTGGCAAACGAGCTCGCGGAAACCGAGGGCGACTATCTTTTTGTGGTGAATACTTCGCTTTCGGGAAATAAATCAGATCGTTTTTGTTCGAATGAAATTTCCCACACAACAGAAATTTCGGCGGAAGGAGATACGATCGATACTTTGAAAATTTTGCGAAAGCACGCGTGGAGCGAAGCGGAAGAGCGGAGGATGGAAAATTTGGCGGAAGATTTCGGAATTCGACTGCCGGAAGAATTGAAGGAGATACTAGGTCGCGGACGGAATATCGATCTTGTGAAAGTTTTCGTGCCGCTCGGCAGCGAGTTAATTTCGGTAGAAGGTCTGCCAAAAAATCGAGTGGAAACAAAAAATTCCACGGGCAAAACTTATTTCATGTTCTCGCTCACGGTTCAACCGAAATTTTCACGGGAAGTAGTTTTGAAATACCGGCTGCCGATCAAGTTTGAGGAGAAGTATTCTTTTTTGGGTGAATTCCAAAGCGGAGACAGCGAGAGAGAGGTTGAGAAGGTCGTAAGAAAAGATGGCGTGGAAATTTTCGAAGAAAAGATTGATCTGGGGACAGAAAGAACATTTGTCATTCCCGCGAAGACAGAAATTCACTAAACAGCCCTCATTGCACATTGCACATTGCACATTGCACATTGCACATTGCACATTGCACATTGCACATTGAAAATTGAAAATTGAAAATTGAAAATTGATTACTTCCGCCTTCCCTTCTTCTTGAAGATCAGTTCCCCCGCCTTTTTTGAAAAGCCGATTTGAATCGTGTCGCCGTTTTTGAATTTCCCGTCAAGAATGAAACCTGCAAGCTCATCTTCAATTTTTTCAGTAATCGTCCGCCGTACCGGTCGCGCGCCGTATTTCGGGTTGTAACTTTTTTCCGCGAGGTAGTCGAGAGCTGCCGGAGCGAGTTCGAGCTTGATTTTCTTTTCTGCCAATCTTTCTTCCAAATCACCAAGATGCAACTTCACGATTTCTTTAATTTCATCGGAAGTGAGCGGATCAAAAACCACGATTTTATCAACACGATTGAGAAACTCCGGTCGGAATTTTTCTTCCAGTTTATTGAGAACATCCGACTTCACTTCTTCGAATTCCGCCTTCGCGTCGCGCAATTCCGAACCCGCCGCGAAACCGATTTTACCGGAGGCCGTTGTCATCCGTTCCGCGCCGATATTGGAGGTCATTACGATAATCGTATTGCGAAAATCCGTCCGCCGCCCGCGCGCGTCAGTGAGATAACCATCTTCGAGAATTTGAAGAAGAAGATTTTGAAATTCGGGATGCGCTTTTTCGACCTCGTCGAAGAGGATGACAGAATACGGACGGCGGCGGACTTTTTCGGTCAACTCACCGCCCTCTTCGTAACCGATGTAGCCGGCAGTCGCGCCGACGAGGCGGGAGGAAGCGTGCCGCTCCGCGAATTCAGACATGTCGATCTTCACGAGCGCGTCTTCCGAACCGTAGACTTTTCTGGCGAGGGTCTTTACTAATTCTGTTTTGCCCACGCCCGTCGGACCGAGGAAAATAAATGAGCCGATTGGTCGATTCGGCGCCGCGATGCCGACGCGCGAACGGCGGACGGCTTGTGAAATTAATTTGATCGCGACTTTTTGACCGACAATCCGCGAGGTAAGAATTTCTTCGAGATTTTGCAGCCGGATAATATCCTCCGCGAGCAGATCACCCGCCGGCACGCCCGTCGCGGAGGCAACAACCTTTGCCACATCTTCGGCGACAACCCGCGGTTGCTTGCCATTTTCTGGAATTGTTGAAGTTTTATTCGTTTCAATTTCGTTGCGCAGCTGTAGCTCGCGCGCGCGGAGATTCGCTGCCACTTCGTAATTTTGACTCGAAACTGCCGCTTCTTTTTGCGTGATAATTTTTGCGAGCTCGTCTTTCAGCTTTTTAATCTCGCGAGAATCTCCCCGCTGCCGCACGCCTTTCAGCGAAGCAGCCTCGTCAATCAAATCAATCGCCTTGTCTGGCAAGAAACGGTCGGGAATGTACCGCTTCGACATTTTGACCGCGGCGACGAGCGCGGCATCTTCAATCTTCAAGCCGTGATGTTTCTCGAAACTCGGTCGCAGTCCTTCGAGAATTTTGATCGAAGCCTCCTCGCTCGGCTCGGGCACCATCACTGGTTGAAACCGGCGCGCGAGCGCTTTGTCGTTTTCGACGTGTTTACGAAATTCATCGAGCGTTGTCGCGCCGATGATTTGAACTTTGCCGCGAGCAAGCGCGGGTTTGAGGATATTGGCCGCGTCGAGAGAACCTTCCGCTGCGCCCGTGCCGATAACGGTGTGGAGTTCATCGAGGAAGAGAATCACCTCGTTTGAATATTTCGTCGCCTCGTCGATGATTTTTTTGAATCTTTCTTCGAATTCTCCGCGATACTTCGTGCCGGCGATGAGTGCCGTCATTGAAATCATGAGAACCCGCCGATCCAGCATTGAAGCTGGAACCTTCTCGGCGACAATTGCCTGCGCGAGCCCTTCGACCACCGCAGTCTTGCCCACGCCCGGTTCGCCGGTCAAAACCGGATTATTTTTCGTTTTGCGGTTGAGAATCGCGATCATCCGCGCAATTTCCTGCTCGCGTCCGATGATTGGGTCCAATTTCCCAGCGCGCGACTCAGCGGTGAGATCAGTCGTGAAATAATCGAGGGCGGGAGTTTTGGATTTCCGCCGCGGCGGCGAGCCCGCCGTTTGCTGCGCCATTTCCGGAGAATCTTTGTGGGCGTACGCGTCGCCAAAATCTTGGTTCGGATTTTGCCGGGAAATGACTTGCTGGAGGCTGCCGAAAAGAATTTCGAGCGGGTGCACATTTTTAGGAATGTTTTGCGCTTCCTGCGCATCGCGAAAAATTTCCTCAATTTGCCGCCGAATCTCGGCTGGTCTGATTTTCATATTTTCGAGAATCACGGCTGCGGCAGTATTTTCTTGTGAAACGAGCGCGTACAGCAGATGCTCCGTCCCGACTGCCGAATGATTGAAACGGTACGCCGTCCGAATCGCATCCTCGATTACTTTTTTGGCAAAACCGGAGAGACTCCCCGCCTCCGCGGAATCGGCGGTACGCGAAGATTGCGCCCGACCGACAGTTTGGAGGACAAGCTTCACATTTTCGACAGTTACTCCGAAACCAAGCAGCACGCTCGCGCCGAGACTCTCGGGCTGCGTGAGAATACCGAGCAAAATGTGTTCTGTGCCGACATAACTCAGCCCCGCCTCACGCGCCTGATCTTGCGCGACGATGAGAGCCCGCTTTGCTTCTTTCGTGAATTTGTCGAAGTTGTTAAACATCTAAAATTGGAGATTAAAAACAACGGAAGTTTTCTCTTCCGACGTGCCGAATTGTATCACAATTTTATTCAAAAATCCAAACAAGCGCGTTGCCAAAATTTCAATTTTTTGCTGAAAAATTTTGTTAAAATCACCCGGATGAAGCTCACTACCAAATTCCTCGGAATCAGCCTCGCGAACCCGCTCGTTTTGGCTTCCGGAATTTTGGGAACGACAGGGGCCAGTCTCGCGGCGGCGGTGAAAGCGGGGGCGGGAGCGGCAACTTCAAAATCAGTGTGGTTGCGCCGCCACGATGGGCATTCGAATCCGACCGTTTTGAATCTCGGCGGCGGAAATTTATTGAACGCGGTCGGGCTGCCGCACGGCGGAATCGAGGAGGCACGCGTGGAATTCGAGAATTTTCGGAAGCTCTCGAGCGCACCGCTTTTCGCGAGCATTGCCGCGAGTAATTTTGAAGAATTCGGCGAGACCGCGGCAGCTGTCGCGGAGTTGAAACCTGATTTGATGGAATTAAATATTTCTTGTCCGAATGTGGAGAGTGAGTTCGGTCGACCATTCGCGTGTTCGATTCGCGACACGAAAAAAGTCGTAAAGATCGTGAAGAAAAAGTGTGGCGCAATTCCGCTCGCGGTGAAACTCTCGCCAAATGTGGAAAACATTGCCGAAATCGCGCGCGCGGCGGAGACAGCGGGTGCGGACGCGATTACGGCGGTAAACACCGTCGGTCCGGGAATGGTGATTGACATCGAGACTGCTGAGCCGATTCTCTTGAACCGCGTCGGCGGACTGTCGGGACCGGCGATTCGTCCACTCGCGGTACGAGCAGTATGGGAAATTTTCGAGGCGGTGAAAATTCCGATCATCGGAACCGGCGGAGTGGCGAACGGAAGAGATGCGATTGAAATGATGGAAGCGGGCGCGAGTTTGGTTGGAATCGGTTCGGCAGCGAAAGATGGATTGGAAATTTTCGGAAAAATTAAAAAAGAAATCGAGAAGTGGTGCGAGTCGCGCGGAATCGAAAATATTTCTGAATTGACCGGAAAGGCGCATCGAAGTTAAAATAAAAGCATGACTTACCACTTCAATATTATTTTTCGTCCAGAACCAGAGGGCGGTTTCACAGTAATCGTTCCCTCTTTACCCGGCTGCATTACTTATGGTCGCGATCTCAAAGAAGCTAAGGAAATGGCGAAAGATGCGATCAAACTTTATGTTGAAAGCGCTGATGCCGACGAAGATATTCTTGATGACTCTGAATCATTCTTCACTTCAATCAAATTCAACAGTGACGAAAAGCTTCAGCATGCCTAAATTGCCTGTACTTACCTCTCGTCAGCTCATAAAAATTTTAGAATCACGGGGTTTTGTCAAAAAACGTTCTTCGGGAAGCCACATTATTTTTCATCATCCAAGTTTAAAAAAACAGGCAATTGTCCCTTTTCATTGTCGTGATTTGCCAAAAGGCACCATTTCCTCAATTCTCAAATCAATCGGTATTGATAGAGGGAAAATATAAATCAAGCTTCTTTTATTAATTTTGAAAAAATGAAAAAACTTTTCACTTTTCTCGTCCTCACGGTTTTGCTCACCGGCTGCACAACCGCATCCGACGGAAGTTTTCTCGACGAGAAAATTAAATGCAAAAAATTAGCGGAGGCGAGATTTGAAGAATTGGAAACGGGTTGGGGATATTCTTTTACCCCTCGATATTCAAATTATTCACCAGAATTAGACACATGCCTGATTAATTACGTAATTCAATCAGAAGAATCACCCAGCTCCTACTTTACCGACATAATAGAAGATATTGCCACAAATATAAAAATCTCTAAATTTGTAAGTCTAAAAGACGACACATCTAAAAACTGGACGACAAAAAGAAAATCTTTTGAATCCCAATTAGATCTTTATTTCGGCAAAGATACCGAATAATTTTGAAAATTAGAATTTATTTGAAAATTTGAAAATTCGAAACTTGAAAATTAAGCAGCCATCTAAATGTCTCAAACACTACCTACAACCGTCGCGATAAAAGAAATAATAAATGAGGCGGAAGGAATCAAAACTTTCGTTTTTGAGAGCGAGATGAATTTCGAACCCGGACAATTCGTGATGGTTTGGTTGCCGCGAATTGATGAGAAACCATTTGGAGTGTGGAGGGTAAAAAGTGGAGAGCTTAGAATCAGCGTTTCGGCGGCGGGAGATTTTTCACGGAAACTTCACGAACTGAAAATCGGCGATAAAATCGGCATCCGCGGACCCTTTGGTCATGGCTTCACTATTCCGGAGAAGAAGCGAATTGCTTTGGTGGGCGGAGGATTCGGCGTCGCCCCGCTGCTCGGATTGGCAGAACGCGCGGAAGATTGCGAGATGAATTTCATCATCGGTGCGCGCAGTGAAAATTTAATTTTCGGAAAAAATCATGCGGAGAAATTAGGCGCAAAAGTTTTGATTTCGACGAACGACGGCAGCTGCGGCGAGAAATGTCTCGCGACAGATTTGCTTGGAAAATTGATCAGTAATAATTTAACCCCCCACTTCAGTGGAGGGACAATTGACGTGGTTTTTTCGTGCGGACCGGAATTGATGATGAAGCGAGTCGCGGAAATTTGCCGCGATGCAGAATTAACCCCCGAGACCTGCCTGCCGACAGGCAAGGTTTCTCGGGGGATAGATTGCGAACTCTCGCTCGAAAGATTCATGAAATGCGGAATCGGCGTGTGCGGCAGTTGCGCGATGGATGATTCTGGATTTTGCGTCTGCCGCGAGGGACCAGTAATTAATGGAGCGAAAGCTTTGCAGCTCATAGAATTTGGAAAATATCGGCGGGACAGTGTGGGGCTGCGGGAGAATTTTTAGCGCGAATAATTTTCAAAACTCAAATCTCCGTCTCTATCACCGCCAACAATTTTTCGCACTCCTGCTTCGCCATCCCTCTTTAAAGAGAGGGAACGAAAAATTTCCAACTCCAGTATTTTAATCTAAAAATCAACAGACCTTCTGAACTTTTTTGATCTCTAAAAAATTTATTGTGCGGCAGGAAGCTCGGTGGTCAAAATCGAAACTTTGGAAAATTCAGCGCGAGTAATCGAGTCAGCCGGACCAAAATTACCGTTCGCGTATCCGTTGACGATACCATTTAGCTTTGAAAAAGCGACATATTTTTCGTACCACTGTCCTTGTTCGGTGTCAGGGAAATCCATTTCGCCGCCAACAATCGTCAATCCAGTCGCCTCCAAAACAATTTTCAAAGCTTCAACTCGTGAGACTAGTTGTTCCGGTCGGAATGTCTCATCGGAATAACCACCGATAATGCCAGCATTTTTCGCCGCAGCGACGTACGGAGCGTACCACGCATCAAGCTCGACATCATTGAATGGCTTGGAAGCGATCTCAGTCGGGATTGTTAATGCATAAAGATTGACAACTATTTTGACCAACTCGGCACGCGTCAAGGATTCATTCGGAGCAAAAATTCCTTCGCTTTTCCCATTGATTGATCCTGTCAACCGCAAATCGTCGATGTAATTTTCAGCCCAATGTCCGCCGATGTCGGTGAATGGGTCGGCGATTTCAGAGGATTGCAGTTTGAAAGTTTCGCCCGCGGTCATCTCATTCTCCACACTCTCGATTACTGCAAAAGTGGTGAAGTGATCAACCTCGACAGTAATTGATGTTTCGTTGGCTGAAACAGTGCCACCGTCTCCCGCGAGTTTGTAAGAGTTCGAAGCGGAATCGTAGTAGAAAACTTTGATATTCGAAACATTTTCTGAAGCATCAAGTGTGAGAGGAATTGTGAGTTTGACTGGTTTGTCGAAACGGAGAGACTGGCTATCAGATCCAACCGAAAAGGCGGCGTGGACTTTTTTATCACCGACTGATCTTGAAACTGAACTCGTGGAAGTCGATGTCGGCGCGGCGATCGAACCAGCGTAGGCTGCCCCTGTAGAGGTAGTAACCTTCGTGTTTTGCAGAATCTCGACAGCAAGTTTGTTGGAATAATAGCTATAAATTTTCACCGGTCGCGCGAAGTTGCCACCGGTTCCCGAGAGGTCGAGAGGTCTGTAAATGGAAACCAGTGAGCTACTGACAGTATTAGGAAGTCGGTACGGGGTGGTGAGATCTACGGAAGAACCTCCTCCGCCTCCTCCTCCACTGCTTCCGCCACTGCTTCCGCCACTGCTTCCGCCACCCGATGAAGGAGTGTTGGTTTTTGCGGAAACAACATTAGAGAGTCCTGATTCGTTTGGAACTTCATCTGAAATTTTCATCGCGAAATAATATGTCGTTCCTTGATTTAATCCATTTACTTCCACGCTTTGCTCTGTGCCAGCTTCTTTTGGATCTGGCGCTGATGGACTGCTAATTTGAGTAGCACTATCAAAATTGTCATCGGTAATTTCTGCTGTTGAATATCTAATGTCATAACTTGTCGCTGTGCCAGTATTTCCATCATCGCCGGTAGCTGTCCAGTTTAATTTGAGAGTGTTATTGCTGATATTTGTAATATCTGACATGGCGATCGCACTTGGCGGAGTCACATCGCCAACATTAACAGTCCTTGTCACTTCAACCGCTGGATTATCAGCTTCATCTGAAACATTGTAAGTTATTGTATAAATTCCAATCATTGAAGTATCAACTGGATTTACAATTATAATGTCATCTGTAATATCTTCGTCAACATCGTCAAGGGCTGTCGCTCCAGCATCATCGTAATCATCGCCAACATTAAGATTAACTGGATTTTCGCCGATTAAAGTTATAACTGGTGGAGTTGTATCTGGCATCTCACTAACATTAACTGTTCTAATTACCTCGTCTGCTTCGTTCCCCGCGTCATCGGAAACATTGTAAGTTACGCTATAAGTTCCAACCACATCAGTATCAACGCCACTGCTATCAATCATTATTTCGTCCGAAACATTATCTTCAGCTGTCGCTCCTAATTCTTCGTAAGTATCGTCAACATAAAGATTTATTGTTTCAGAACCTGTTAAAGTTATAACTGGTTTAATTGTATCCAAAATCACCGTAATAGAATAACTGCCTGTGTTTTCCGCATCGTCAGTCGCTTCTTTAGTCAAAATATTTTCTCCTTCTTCCGTTAAAGTTATTTCTTCAGAAAATTCATCTCCGTCAACTGTCCAAGTTAGAGTAATGGGATTTTGATTCGTAACCAATCCATCTGCTGGCGAAGTAATTATTACCACTGGAGCAGTTGTATCAACTGTAAAATCGGAAACTTCTAAAACGTCGCTGGAATTATTGCTGGCATCAGTTACCACAATTGTGCAGTCATCATAAATTCCGTCAGCTAATTCGTTAAATGTAATTGTGTTGTTGCCAATATCTGCTGTTGTATCAGCACTTGAACATCCGCCATCATAAGTAATAGTTCCCGCTTCGTCTGAACTAAATGTATATTCTGGAGTATTGTTATTTGTCGGAGTTGAAACTGAAATCTCTTCGGTTATGATTGGCGGGGTTGTGTCTGGAACTGGAATAATATCAATTGTGTATGTTGTTGTTTTTTCATCAACTGTAATTGTTAAAATTTGATCGGTTGCAGGCATTGAACTGTCAAATCCAGTTACATTTGCCGTTGTAATTATTTCAATTTGCGGAGTGCCATTATTATAATTTCCAGTTATTTCTAAACCAGTAATATCTAATTCTTCTCCAACTGTGTAAATTAATTTTGTCGCTGGATTTGTAATTTGGATACTTTCTAATATTACTTCTTCAACATTAACTGTCCTTGTCGCTTCAACCGCTGAATTGCCAGCTGTATCTGAAACATTGTAAGTTACAAAATAAATTCCTATTTCACCAGTATTGACATTACTATCATCAATTGCGATTTCCTCTGTAATGCCAACATTATCAGTAGCAGTGGCTCCATGCTCCACATAAGTGTCGCCAACATAAAGATTAACTGAATTATCACCAAGTAAAGTAATTACAGGTATTTGAGTGTCAACAGTAAAAGTAGAAATACCAAGCGAATCACTTTCGTTTCCAGCCGCGTCAGTAACAATCATAGAGCAATCATCATAAATACCGTCAGCCAACTCATTAAAAGTTATCGTGTTGTCTCCAATATCTGCTGTTGTAATTACACTAGAACACGAACCGCCATGAGTAACAGTTCCTGCTTCATCGGTATTGAAAGTATAATCAGGAGTGTTATCGTTGGTTGGTGTTAAAACTGATGTGATCTCACATAAAGTTGGTGAAACAGTGTCTATTGATGAACCGACACCACTACTTATTTCTGAATTTTTTATTGGTGCGTAACCTAATATCTGCAAAGCCACATTATCATTACCATCTTCTATGTACTCATCAATTATATTCACATCTGTTGTTCCCCACCAATTATTTGAAATATCAACAGTCCCATATCCGTATCCATTCTCAGGGGCTTTTATTATAAAATCATTATTCAAAAAATTATTGTTCGTTATTGCCGTATGCCCGACATAATAGCCATGACTAAAAACATTATTATTATCTATAAAAATATTGTTTTCAAATTTATTTTCGTCTCCTGATGTCCTTATGCCATAAAAAACATCGTTGTTGCCTAAAAATGTATTGTTTAAAAATTGCATATTCTGATAACCACCCGTATCAGTGACCACCCAATTATTATGTCTGAATATATTCCCTATAAAATTAACTAACGAAATTCCTTTTAGGTCTATCGCTCTATCTGCGTTTTCAATAATAGTATCATTTATACCGCTATTAGTGCTATTTATAAATTCAATTCCCTGCCATTTGCTGTCTCCGCTTGAAGTAAATTTAACAGGCGAGCTTACAGAACCATTTGTATTTAAGTTTCCAGCTACCACTATTTTTTTCTCCTCACCCATCCTTACTTCTACTCCCTTTTCTATTGTTAAAGTTGCATTTTGAGCTATTTGTAAATCTTCTTCCTCGAAAATATAAGGACTATTATCTTGTGTCCAAGTTGTATCTTGAGTAATTATATTTTCAGTTAAACTACTAAGTGCATTAAAGGCATTTATTCTTTTGCCAGTCGTAGTTTTTCCATCAAGGGAAGTTCGATCATCCCCAGTAGTCAAAATCACATCTTTTACTTCATCATAAGTTAAATTTGAATCATATCCCCAAATCAAAGCCGCCAGTCCCGCGACATGAGGAGCGGCCATTGAGGTGCCTTGATAATGATCATAACTATTACCAACACCATCGTCATATATAGTCTTTTGGATTTGTATATTGTCTATCCAGCAACCATCACCTGTATTACCAGCATCCGAAGAATCGGTCATCCACAAAAAAGCAAATTGAAAATTGCTAGTTAAATACTCTTGGGGAATAGTTGTCTGAGCCGACATAATAGGAGGAGTATTATTAGGATCAGAATCATCGTCTAAATTATATTCACTCCAAATTAATAAAATATCGAGATTGACAAATCCATCATTACTAACCACTAAAGCCATATAATCATCTAAGTTGTACTCTGTATCACAGCTTGTTAAAAAAGAAATTTCAGCATTTCCAGAATTCAAATTATATGTAGGGGAAATTATTGCACTTTGATTATTATTAGCATAAGGATAATTAGAAAAATCCCCATATAAGACATTATTTGTAGCAAAAGGATATGTTCCCCAATAACCATCAGCGGACCATCCGTTAGGAATGCTTGGTGGCGTAACTCCCTCAAAAGTTTCATTTAAAACTGTGGTAATTTGAGCAGTTGGTACCGTGCTATAAATATTCACTCCCGGCGCGCCAACATCAACAGAATTAACTCCATAATCTGAAAAGTCCGCTAAAGCATCATTTTGATCAGTGGCGGCAACAACAATTATGTTATCTAGCCCAGTACCAATGGGTGTGGTAATTTTAAATCCGTCTGGATAACTTTTATGAGCATCTACACCGTCGTCATGATTATAATTTTCGTTCCCAGCTGCTACCACAAATAATCCAGAAAAATCATCAATAGCATTATATAAACTTACATCATAAAATTCGCCGTTTGTGCTATAACTTCCCCAACTGGCATTAATTACTTTTGCCCCGTTTTGTTCAGCAAAATTTATAGAACTAATATTATCCGCAGTAGTAAGACCACTTTTCAAAGCCATTATTTTAACATTTGGAGCAACGCCAATAATTCCGCTGTCATTTTTTATCGCTCCAATTGTTCCCGCAATATGCGTGCCGTGAGAACTGCTTGTCGGTAGTGGATCTAAATCGTCATCCTCGTAATCATACCCATGCAAACAGTTGCCCAAAGCACCGCCACTATCGTTTAGACAATTGCTCCCATTCCACATGTTAGCTTGCAGATCAGGATGATTATAAGCAACGCCCGTGTCAATCACCGCCACAATAATATTACTCCCTTCTCCTTCGGATATTACCCACGCTTCAGGAGCGTCAATATCCGCATCTTCACTTCCAAAGACTCCATTAACTGTCTGCCCTGTATTATGGAGTCCCCAAAGATTTGTACCAATCGTCAAAGGATAATATTGAAAATTCGGCTGGACATACTCCACTCTTGAATCATTTTTTAATTCAGCTATTTTTTCCTCAACCGTTTTTGCATCTTTTATTTTCAAAACAGAAATATTACTTTTTCTAATATCCTCCTTTTTATCCAAATTTTTGCCAGCCGCAAACTGCATCGCCTTCATCCTGCCAGCCGACTGCTCTAAATTTATTTTCTGCTCCTTGAATTTCACCAAAACTTCCCCCTCCACATAATTTTGTTTTTGAGGCTTACTATTTTTTTGCTCACTTAAATTATTAATAGGAACGGATTGCCTTTGTAATTTACTAGTTGTTTTTAAATCTAATTCATTCCTGCGTTCTTCATCAGCTTTCTTTTCTATCGAGACTGGCTCATTCACGGGAGTAATAACTGTCGCCGTCGCCTTGCCATCAATATCAGATTCAACTGGTTGCGATTCTTGAATCCCAACTGCTTCTTCGGGTGCGGGTTCTTCCGGAGTTACCACTTCCTCGGTTGATTGCGTTTCTACAACCGGAGCGATCTCTTCATCAAGTGTCGGAGCGACTACCGTTTCTACCGGAACTACAACCTCATCATTTTCATCTGCTGGCGCGCTGTCTTCTTCTATCGGCGCGACATCAACAGGTGTCTGTTCCTCGACTATTATTGGTTCTAGTATTGTTTCGGTCGGAATAGTAGCCTCCTCAATAACCTCAATTTCGTCTGTCGAAATAATCTCCGGTATCTGCTCTTCAACTGTTGTTGGCTCTACCGGTTCTACCGAGACAGCTTCAGCCGATATTGGAACTTCAACCAGATTCGGATCATCCTCTGCATAAGCAACAGGAATCATCCCGACAGAAAACTGGCACATCAGCGCAAAAAAGGTCGTGAGCGCGATGATTCGACGAGAGCGAGGGGGGGGGGGTAAACATTTTAAAGGGGTTAAATTTACAAATAATTAGTTTGCGCGATTGTCAGCGCAAGTTCCAACTATAAATGACTTTTCGAGAATAAGCAAGCAGAACGGTTATTTTTTTTGATACTCATTTTCATTAGGTTAGTAAGCTAATTTTAAACTTTTTTGAAGTCAAAAGAGGACAACTCGACATCCTGGTTGACCCTCACAATCTTTCCACGCGAGTGGAAATCAAGTTCGGCAGGAGCGAGTTGCCCACTGCTACACTTGAAGACCACGAAAGTTCGCGCGAAATAAATTTGATTAGTAAGAGTCAACGCAGGTATTTTTGCAATACTTTGCTAAGAATGCAAATCGATTCAATCGATTTATTTCCGTCCGGTTTTAGAAAAGTGGTAAAATCTCGGCATGCAAAAAGCACTCACCCTCCTCCTCACGC
>JAHISY010000087.1 GCA_018817365.1 Patescibacteria group bacterium
CGGAAAAATACCAGTCGTGGTGGTGGAAATTTTCATTAAAATATTTCAAAAAAGCCGACTAATTTTAGCGGAAATTCGCGGAAATTCAATCAGCGGATTGGCTTCACATCGACCGTCGGATAATTCTCGTTTTGGTAAATTGTGAGACCACTTCCCCTCATACCGAAAATAACATAAATATGTGATCTTGAGAATTCTGATTTTTAAAAAACGGAAAGGGTCAGTGTTAGGGTGAAGTTCGGAATTGTTTTAGAGAAAAGAGTTTTCGTTACGCCACTTAATCCGTCCCCTAATAGAGCGGTGGTCTAGAATCCATAACAGCATCCCATGCTGCTTGCCCAGCTTCTTGTTGCTCTATCTCACCACAAATTTCTCTTTGTAGATTGTCTTTTGGCGACCTACAATTTATCGTTTCTGATCCAAATTGGATGATTGGATTTTTAGTATTTTTAAAATTAGATGAACTCTGATTCTGGCAACCAAAATTTATCGCGAGAAGTAGTAAGATGATGAGAATTTTTTTTATTTTCATTCCTACATTAATTTAAATTAAAGTAATAATTTTCTCAAAAAAGGTAAAAGCATATAAACCAAACCAATCGCAATTGCTGCTATTGCTAACCCCCTCCCACTCTCATGGGTATATTTTATCTGTACGAGCGCAACGATGCCGAGAATGAAACCTATTAAACCTGCTAACCCAAGTCCGAAGATTGAAATTATTGAAAAACCAAAACCTACTCCAGCAACAACATTAAAATCTTTATTCTTATGGTGTGATTTTTTGGTCATTTTTGTAGGGATTAAGTTCGGACTAATTCTAGCAAATTAAAAGAAGTCACCCCGCCTTGGCGGAGTTCCACAAGACTACCAACTACCAACTACCAACTACCAACTACCAACTACCAACTACCAACTACCAACTACCAACTACCAACTATTTTAATATTTCGCGAAATGCGCGAAGGCCTTGTTCGCAGCGGCCATGCGGTGAACGTTCTCTTTCTTTTTACAAGCCGGTCCCTCCCCTTTCGCCGTTTCGAGAATTACGGTCGCGAGCTTGAGATGAATCGGTCTGCCTTTCGCGTCCCGCGCTGCTTCGAGAATCCACCGCATCGCGAGAATCCGCTGCCGGTTCGGATTCACTTCGATTGGAACTTGATAAACCGCCCCGCCGACTCTTTTTGGACGAACTTCCATCGAAGGTGAAGCCTGTTCAATCGCGATTGCGAATGTCTCCTCCGGCTTCGTCTCGCCTTTATTTCTCAGCTCGGCAAGCATCTTCGCGAAAATTTCACGCGCGATGGATTTCTTGCCGCCGAGCATGATGCAGTTAATGAATTTTTCCTGCAGCGGATCAGCGCCCGGCAGCAGCCGCGCCCTGAACGGTATTTTGCCCACAAAAGTTCTTTTCATGATTGAAAGGTTAGGATACTCTCCCGCAGATGCGGGATTTAATTCTCCTTTTTGAAGTTGTGGAATTTTAGTGGAAAGTTTGGGAAATGCAAACGAAACGAAAGTCTCCCCATCATTTTTGAAATGACACCCTGTCATCGATAGATATCGGTCGCGCCCTTTTAGTCATTCCTGCAAAAGCGGGAATTTATAAAAAAAACTTGAGAGATAACATCACGATGCGTTTTCTCATCTTTACCTCCACCCCAAAGAGCAATTTCGCGGAGTATAAAGAGTCGACTAAAGATCTCTTAAAATATCATCAAGTGTTTTATCAATAGAATCTTTATCTTTAATTGGGTTAGCAAAATCGTGGCGGAATATTTTATAGTTTTCGGGGTTTATTTTGTTTCGATAACCATCAACTATGCCCTTTAAAGCCTTTCCCACCCATGGTGAATACTGCTGACACCTAGTTATCTGCCCATTGCTAATGCTAGCATTAACAATATCATTTATTTGTTTGACAGAGAACTCTTTAATCTCCGATAAATTACTCAAATTATGTCTGACCCCTTTAAAATCCGCACTGTTGGCAAACCTCTTGATTTTTGCATCTTTTACGTCTTCATCAGTTATTTTAATGCTTGGAAATTTTTTCTTAAAGAAATCAGACAAGTTATTGTGATAAATAATTTTTGATCTTTTTATCCCATACCATTCATCTTGAAGAAATGCGGCAAACTCCATTTCATTTAGTGAAGAACAAAAATCTCTCTTGTTATCGCTTATGAAATATAGGTCTTCTCCGAAAGGAGCTTGCTCAAGTAAAAATTCCCAAATTACTGCATCACCACAAGAGTTATTTTTAACACCAGGAGGATTTCCTAATCGAAGTCTTCTTCGAGCTTTTTTTATTAAATCATCGCTTATATCTAAACTTCTATCATTTCCAAATATTCTTGATATAACCTCATCGGCTTTAAGCTTCTTTTGTTTTATCGCAATTTCAATCTTCCTGTTGAGTTTTGGCTTAAGCTTTTTAATAATCTTTACTGATTTATTTATTTTGTCGGCTTCTTCATACTTATCACAAATCCTTGGTAAATAAAGTCCCGAATCAAAATCATGCAAGTGCTTAAGCGACTCCTTTATTTTAGATTCCCTGTTTCTATAAAACTCATCTATAACCTGTTTCGGAATAAAAATTCGTATTTTATCAGCCTCTAAAAAAGAATGGAGCTTGTCTAGCTTCTCCAAATCGTCAACACTAAATTGATAACAATTAAGAAAAATGTTCGTGTCGATAAATAAATTTATTGCTTTAGGCATTCTGTCTGTTTTTTTTAATCTTTCATCTCCTTTTTTGTAAGGTAGCCATCTTGAACTTCGTTGTCGTGTTTTCTCGCTATCGACCTCGATTTTAATTATTTACTTCTTTTTCACCTTCTTCGCTCCATACTTCGAACGGCTCTGTTTCCGATCCGCCACTCCTTGCGTGTCGAGTACGCCACGAACAATATGATACTTCACACCCGGCAGATCTTTCACCCTCCCCCCGCGAATCATCACGACCGAGTGCTCTTGTAGGTTGTGTCCTTCTCCGGGAATGTACGCGATAACTTCAAAACCGTTTGTAAGGCGAACGCGCGCGACTTTCCGAACGGCGGAATTTGGTTTCTTCGGCGTGGTCGTGTAGACACGCACGCACACTCCCCGCTTCTGCGGGCAGCCCATCGGCATCTCGCGCGTCGTTGATTTCAGCAAATTGGAAATCCGTTGCAGCGCAGGTGATTTTGATTTCTTGCGCGGAGTGTGCCGCGGCTTACGAACGAGCTGGTTGATTGTTGGCACGGGAGAATTATTAATTAAGAAATTAAAAATGATGAAATGTTGGCGGAGTTTAACAACTGTGTAACAATTTTACCAAACTTAATTCTTCATCATTCATCATTTATCCTTCATCATTCAAAGTGTCATCGCCTCGGGATGCATCCGTTGATAAGTCTTGCCGGCTGGAATGAGCTTTCCGATAATCACATTTTCTTTCAGCCCACGGAGAGTATCGATCTTCTTCGTGGTGGAGGCTTCGACCAAAACACGAATCGTTTCTTGGAATGAAGCGGCCGAAAGCCAACTGTCGGTGAAGAGCGAAACGCGAGTGAGCCCGAGTAGCAGCTGTTCGGCGGAAGCGGGTTTCTTGCCAGCCTCTTTGAGCGCCGCGCTCGTTTTGCGTAATTTCACAATATCCGTCACCTCTCCCGGCAGCAGACCGGAATCTCCCGGGTCTAGAATCCGCACTTTCGAAAACATCTGCCGAACAATTACTTCCACGTGTTTGTCATTAATCGACTGTCCCTGCGCGGTGTAAATCGACTGAACTTCCTTCACGATGTAGCGTTGTACGGTTTTGACGTCGGTTAATTCCACCATCTTGCGAAGATTGAGATGTCCAATCGTGAGTGGCGCGCCGGCTCCCACTAGATCGCCGGTACGAACTTGCAAACCGATTCTCAAAGGAATTTCATACTCGCGTTCACTGCCTTTGGTGTGGGCGACGACAATTTCCGTTTCGGTAATTTTGTCGACGACACCGGCATTTTGAGCTTTGATTGTGAGACGATTGCCGATTCCCCGCGCGATAATTTGTTTGGCTTTGATTTTTTGCCCTTCTTTTGTGTCGACTTTGAAACCGGCCAAAATGTAGCGATCATAACTTTCGCCGCTTGCCGTGATCGTTACGATGGTTTTACCGTCCCTTTTTGAAATTTTCACTTTCCCCGCCACCTCCGAAACTACAGCTTCAGCTTTCGGCGTGCGCGCTTCGAAAAGTTCTTCCACGCGATTCAAACCTTGCGTGATATCTTCTTCGCCGGCGACTCCACCCATGTGGAATGTGCGCATTGTGAGCTGTGTGCCCGGCTCGCCAATCGATTGCGCAGCGATAATGCCAATGGCAGTGCCAACTTCCACGGTGATGTCGCGACCGAGATCGCGACCGTAGCAACGTTGGCAGACTCCGTTTTCAGATTCACATGTCAAAATCGAGCGGATTGAAACGTCGTTAATTTTAAGTTCGTTAATTTTCTTCACGAGCGGTCGGTCAATTTCGCTTCCCGCATCCGCAAGCAATTCTCCGGTTTTGGGATGTGCGAGCGGAGCAGCGAGTGTGCGTCCGAAAAGCGATTCCGCGAAGTCCTCTCCAATTCCCTCAATTTCCTCGCGATTCTGAACCACGGATCCTTTCGAACCGCAATCCGCCTCACGGCAGATGATGTCTTGGACCGCATCCACCAACCGACGCGTGAGATAACCCGCTTCCGCAGTTTTGAGTGCGGTGTCAGATTTTCCTTTTCGACCTCCGTGAGTAGCGATGAAGTATTCGAGAATGGTGAAGCCTTCTTTGAGCGAAGATTTCACCGGTAATTCGATGGTCTTTCCTGCCGGATTCGCGACCAAACCTTTCATCCCCGCGAGCTGCGTGACCTGACCCCAATTTCCGCGCGCACCGGAATCAATCATCGCGAAAATATCGTTATCCTCGGGAGTGGCCTTTTGAATTTCTTTCGAAATCTGCTGCTTCGCACTCGCCCAAACTTTGATCGTGTGATGATATCTCTCGTCATCGGTAATGAGACCTTTCCAATATTGATTGTTAATTTGTTTCACCGTTTCGTTCGAATCTTCCACGATTTTGAATTTTGCTTCCGGCACGATTACGTCTTTCATCGAAATACTCAAACCGGATTTTGTGGCGAATTTGAAACCGATTCGTTTGAGATCATCGGCAAGCCGTACTGCCCGATCCTGCCCCACGAATTGCACCGCGTCCGCAACCACATTTTTTAGGGCTTTTTTATTCATCACCTCATTGTGATAGCCGAGCTCCTCGGGAATAAAAGAATTAAAAATCATCTGTCCGACAGTCGTTTCATGAATCTCCTCGCCCGGTTTCATCCGACCTTTTATTTTCGCGTGAAGATGGACAAAACCCATTCGGTAAGCATTTACTGCTTCCGAAATATCGGAAAAGACCATTCCTTCGCCTGGCATCCCGTCCCGCGCAAGCGTGAGATAATAACAACCGAGAACCATATCTTGCGTCGGCGCGATGGTCGGCTCGCCAGTCGAGGGCTTCAACATATTTTGCGTGGCCGCAATGAGTTCAGCAGCTTCCTGCTGAGCGGCAGTAGAAAGAGGCAGATGCACCGCCATTTGGTCGCCATCGAAATCGGCATTGAAAGCGAGGCAGACGAGCGGATGAATTTGAATCGCTTTGCCTTCGATCAAAACCGGTTGAAAAGCCTGAATCCCGAGCCGGTGGAGAGTCGGCGCGCGATTGAGAAGCACTCTTTTGCCGGCGATGACTTTTTCGAGGGCGTCCCAAACTTCACGCCGATTTTGTTCGATTAATTTTTCCGCCGACTTCACATTGTACGCGAGATCCTTTTTGATTAATTCTCCGATCACGAACGGCTTGAAAAGTTTGAGCGCCATTTCTTTCGGCAGCCCGCATTCGCTGAGATGAAGTTTCGGACCGACGACGATGACCGAACGACCGGAATAATCAGTGCGTTTCCCTAGTAAATTTTGACGGAAGCGACCTTGTTTACCTTTCAGCATATCGGACAACGAACGAAGTTTTCGTTTGTCGCCAACAGAGAAAACCGCTTTCGCGCTGCGGACGGAATTGTGAAGCATCGTGTCTACCGCTTCTTGCAGCATCCGTTTTTCGTTGCGTTGAATCACTTCCGGAGCGCCGATTTCGATTAGTCGTTTCAGCCGGTTGTTGCGATTAATCACGCGGCGGTAAAGATCATTCAAATCGCTCGCCGCGAAACGTCCGCCATCGAGATGTACCATCGGTCGGAGATCCGGCGGGATGACTGGCAAAACGGTGAGGATCATCCACTCTGGCTTGATCCCGGCTTGCTTCAGCGAGCCGGCTAATTTCAGCCGTTTAATCGTTTTCTTGTATTTCTGACCAGTCGCTCTTTTTAGTTCTTCTTTGCGAAGTTTGATGAATTCATCCAAATCAATCTCGGAAATAATATCGCGAATCGCTTCCGCTCCG
>JAHISY010000088.1 GCA_018817365.1 Patescibacteria group bacterium
AAAAGATTTGCGGAGCTTTTGAAAAATCCAGCGGCAGTGGAGAAAATTTTGGAGAATGGCGGTGAGAAAGCGCGGGCTGAGGCGCGAAAGAATTTGAGGGAGATAAGGAAAAAGGTTGGATTAAAATGAAACTTTCCGCTGCCATCACCGATTTCCTCACCGCGGTAAAGATTGAGAAAAATCAGTCGCCCAAAACCGCGCAAAATTACGCGCATTATTTGCGGCGCGCAGAGAATTTTTTTGGCGGGAAAAAAAATGTTGGCGAAATCAATTTCCGCGATATTCAAAACTTCCTCCTTCTCCTCGCGGATTTCGAATCGCGCGGAAAAATTTTGAGCGTAAAAACTCGCGGCTACCATGCCATCGCGTTGCGCGCGCTTTTTAAATTTCTCGCGAAACGGGATGTCGACTGCCTCGCGGCTGAGAAAATCGAGGTGCCAAAATCTGAAAAACGGGTGGTTGAATTTCTCACGCCGGAAGAATTAAAAAGATTGTTTGCGGCGGTGGGGGGAAAAAATATCCGCGATTTCCGCAACGCGGCGATTTTGGAAACGCTTTATTCGACAGGGCTTCGCGTCTCAGAACTGACGAATTTGAATCGGAATCAAGTTGATTTGAAACGACGGGAGTTCGCGGTGACGGGGAAAGGGCGAAAAACACGGATCGTTTTTCTCACGAACGAAGCTGCGGAAAAAATCGGGAAATATTTGAATCGGCGGACGGATAATTTATCGGCAGTTTTTCTTTCTCATGGTCCGCGAAGTAAAAATGAGGATGAAATCGTTGGCGGAAAAAATGCGAAAAGATTGACTCCGTGGAGCGTGGCAAATCTCGTGAGGAAGTATGCGCTTGCGGCGGGAATTGTAAAAAAAGTGACTCCCCACACCCTCCGCCACAGCTTCGCCACGACACTGCTGGGAAACGGAGCAGATTTGCGAAGCGTGCAGGAAATGCTCGGTCACGCCTCGATCACGACGACGCAAATTTACACGCACGTGACGAATAAACGTTTGCGGGAAATTCACGAGAAATTTCACCGCTGATTATTTTTTAATTTTTTCGTTTGCCGCGAGTAAATCTTCGGCTTTTTCGCGAAGCAAACTGTTTTGGCGGAATATTTTTAAAATGGAAAGTTCGTCTTCGTTAAAGCGAGGACACCCTGTCCGAGCTTCTTTTTCAAGAATTTCTAGAACATCTAAATCATCCATCTTCGTCTGATCATCTGAATTCTGATCATCTAAATCTTGGCGCGTTCCAACTTCCTCTCCAGTCATAATTTTTTAGTTAAAAAATAAAATTCAATCTTCTCCAAACTCTCTCTCTCTTTGTCAAAATAATTTTTCGCAATTCCATTTTCCATTTTTATCAGAATTTGAGTAAAATTCATCCGATTTTTTAACCCACCTTAAAATGCCACGCAAACTTCCTTCTTTTCTCGCGATTTTCGCAATTATTGTCGCTGCAATCGGAGTTTGGACTGTAAGCAGTTTCAACTCGCTCGTGAGTCTCGAAGAAAATGTGGATAATTCTTTCGCCAAAATCGAGACGCAATTTCAGCGCCGCCTTGATTTGATTCCGAACGTCGTGAATACCGTCGAGGGAGTCGCTGATTTCGAGCAAGAAACGTTGCAGAATGTCGTCGCGGCGCGGTCAGCGTGGGCGGCGGCCGGAACGGCGAACGAAAAAATCGGCGCGGCGAACGGATTCGAATCCGCGTTGTCGAGACTGCTGGTAACTGTCGAGGCGTATCCTGAATTGAAGGCAACGGAGGCTTTCCGCGATTTGATTGTGGAACTGGAAGGAACGGAAAACCGTATCGCTTTCTCGCGAAATGAATACAACGATGCAGCTACAAATTACAATAAATCCGTGCGACTATTCCCACGAAACTTAATCGCGAATCTTTTTAGTTTCGAAAAAGAAAAGTTGCTTTTCGAAGCCGCGGCAGGAGCGGATGTGGTGCCCGTTGTAGATTTCGGAGGTAATCAGTAAATTGGACTTTGGGCATTGGATTTTAGATTTTGGAAATGCGAAAACTCATTTTAATTTTCACCGCTGGCTTGATTTTCGGCGGTATCGCTTTTGCCGTTTCTTTCCCAAGTTTTGAAAATTTCGTGACCGACACAACAGCGACACTTTCAGACAAGACGGTGGCGGATTTGAATTTGAAACTCAAAAATTACGAGACGGAAACCGGCACGGAAATCGCGGTGGCAATCGTGAATTCGACCGACGGAATGCCAATTTGGCAGTTCGCGACGGAACTCGGCAACGCGTGGGGCGTGGGAAAAAAAGATGTCGACAACGGCACACTGCTCGTCGTGGCAATTGACGATCGAGAACTTTTCATCGCGACGGGCAGTCAGCTGGAAGGCGCGCTCACTGATTTGGAAGCGGCGGAAATTATCGAGGGAGTGATCGCGCCACGTTTTAAAAATGGAAATTTCAACGACGGAATCGTGGCGGGCGTGGAAGGAATGATTCTCGCAATCGCGGGCGAGAGTTTCACGAATTTAAGAATGGAAAACTCGAGTCCGCCGGAAAGTTTCGCGAATATCTTTTTCATTCTAATTTTCTTCGTTTTCCCGTGGCTCGCGGCGATTCTCGGACGCTCGAAAAAAATCTGGCCGGGAGCTGCGATCGGGGTGATCAGCGGCGGATTCGGCGGGCTACTGCTGAATTTCGCGGTAGCCGGAATCGTCGCAGCCGCAATTAGTCTCGGCATTTTCGGATTAATTTTTGACTTTGCCGTCTCGCGAAATTTTGCGGCAGCGAAAAAATCAGGCAGCCGCGCGGCGTGGTGGGCAGGCGGCGGAAGTGGAAGAGGAAATTTTGGAGGCGGTTTCGGTGGTTTCGGCGGAGGTGGCTTCTCGGGCGGCGGTGCGGGTGGGAGGTGGTGATTCGCGCGAGGTTTTTATGGATCAGGAGATTTTTAGTTTGAGAAAATAATTCGACTCTAAAATCGTCTACACGCTAAAAAAGGAAGTGTCCGACATTATTTACTATTTGTCTCGAACTGATTATGCTGATTGGCTCGTGCAGAAGGAAAAGGAAGCAAGCTGGTGCTGTTCTCGAAAACCCCCTATCTAATGCTAAATGCTAAGAAAAAATTAAAAAAGATTTGCAAAAAAACAGGAAAGCGGTTAGATTCATATCCCTTTTAATTCCTAAAAAATTTTCATGCCAAAAATCTTTCGCCGCTTCGCTTCCGGAATAGTCGTCCTTGCGTTACTAATAGTCAGCTTACCACCCACTACCGCGGATACTGTAAATCCCCCCCCCACGATAGCAGCATCGCGTTTGCACCCGGCTGGAATGTTTTTTCCACACCGCGCGCACTGGAATCAATTAATTTTTCGAATGGAGGCACTGGCGTGAATTTTTATAAAATGGAGGGCGGCGAATGGAGCGGCACGACCACTCCCGCCACCACTGCCAATATTCAGCCACTTGAAGGCTTGCTTGTCAATAACACGAACGACAACACAGTTCATATTTATCTTGATTATGAGGATTCTAATCCCGGAGAACAATTTTTCACCAAAATGTTGGATGTCGGCTGGAATATCGTAGGAGTCGCCGATCTGTCGTTCGAAGCGGACAGTGAAGATTACACCGAGATTTCCGTAAAAAATGCTTTCAGTTCAATCAAGGATCAACCCTCCAACATTATCGATTACACCACCGATGACTTTGGAGGAAATGACAACAGCAATGAAATTGATTTTTCCAGTCAGCGATATTCGACGCCGGAGACAGACACTGAAAAGTTTGAAGAATTCAAAGCCTACCCCGTTTTTGTCCGGCAGGCTGTGAAATACAGCGGCTCCTCCACAAATAAACCAACATCACCAGTTGAGATTAATGGCTCTCTCACGGTGACGAAATCGAGCACTCCGGTTTCTGACACTGTCGTGAAAGGAGCACAGGATGTTCCGCTCATCGGTCTCACAATGGCGGCTGGTTCAGCTTTCGATGTAAAGGTGACGAAAATGGTTGTTCGTATTCGAGCTGATGACGACACAGTTTTTAATGCCGATCAAATCGCCGCGAGTGATTACATCAATAACATCGAGCTTTGGGTTGGCGATGTCAAAATCGCCGGTCCAGGAGGTTTGACTCTTGTTGGTTCCGTCGCGGATGGTTATTACAAAGCGACTTTCGACAATATGGATTACACCATCACCGCTGGCGAGACAATTCAAGTTATCGTGAAAGGTGACATCTCTTCGGATATTCCTTCAATAATTTATGTCGCCGCGGACATTGATCCAAACAGCGATGATATTACTTGCGAAGATAGCAACGGCGACGAAATAATTGCTACCGGCGCTTCTTCCATTAATAACTCAACTTCTCCGAACCCGGTGATCACTGTTCTTTCGAGTGTTGGCACTCTCACTGTCACCAAATCTTCGACTCCGGTTTCTGACACTGCGGTGAAAGGGACTCAAAATGTTTCGCTGATTGGTCTCACGATGGCGGCTGGTGCGGCTTCCGATGTGCAGATTAGCGAAATGGTAGTTCGCCTTTACGCCAATGACAACACTGACTTTAATGATGGCGGTACTGCGAGTTCTGCTGGTGGTGCTGGTGGTATTTCTGCCAACGACTATGTTAGTAATATCGAACTTTGGGTTGGCGATACGAAGATTGCCGGTCCGGAAGGAATGAGTCTTGTCGGGACTATCACTGGTACTGGTTATTACAAGGCTACTTTCGACAATATGGACTACACTGTTGACGCTGGCTCAACAATTCAGATTGTTGTGAAAGGCGATCTTTCCTCGAATGTTTCTTCCACGACTTACCTTACAGCTGATATTGATCCAGATAATGACATTACTGCCGAGGATGTAGGTGGCAATAGCGTGACTGCTGGCGGAACAAATAATTTGAACTTGGCGACAAACCCAAATCCAGTACTTACTGTCTCCACCGGCGGTTCTCTCACCATCGCTGTCGATGCGGACACAGCGAAAGAAAATATCGTAGTGGCTGGCACTTCTGATGTAGTAACCAGCAAGTTCAAATTTACGACTACAGATGAGGTCTTCATCGTGAAGAAGCTCAGCATTAACAACCGTTATGGTTCAACTGTTGGCGATTACGACAATAACATTGTTTCGGTGAAATTAAGTTACACCAATTCGACTGGCACGACCGAGACGAAGACCGGTTATCTCACATCCGGCACAGCGAATTTCTCGGGTCTCGACATGCTTATCGACAAAGATGATGATGCGGTGCTTACGGTTTTTGCCACGCTAAATACGATTGCAGCTGGTGCGACTGCCGCTGAATTTGTAGACCTTAATGTTGCATTCAACGATTTCGAGGCAGTGGCTCAAGGTAGCGGTGAAACTTATACTGGTGCGAAGATTGACAGTGGTGTTGCTGCGACATCTGATCTTGATTTCGGTTCGATTACTTGGACCGATTCTGGCGCGACTAGCACTACTACTACAGTCAGTGCAGCTGGTTCCACTCAGGCACTTACTATCAGCGCAGCTAAATACTTACCAGTTGGTACGTTGCTTCTGATTGATGAAGCAGATACAGGAACTTACACCGCTGGCACTGATTTTATTTTCGTCCTTACAAGCACCCTCAGCACTACTTCTGCTGTGACGAAAGTTTTGGATGATGGTGATCTTTTGGCGACTACAGGTCTGAAGATTTACTACGCTCTCCCAGGCGACGGTTACCTCACTCAGGCGAATCAAATGGTGGTTTACGAAAGCAAACCGACAGTTGCTCTATCGAGCAGCTCGCCGAGCGGAAGCCGCACGACTAGTGCTTCGGATGGAATATTTATCTTCACGATTTCAGCGGATGCCCAAGAGAAGATTCAATTCCGCGCTGGTGTTGAGCTGACTGATGCTGTTGATGGTGTAGGAGCATTTTGTGGCGCGGCTCCGGCTGCTGATACCACTGCTGGCGACCATGTGGATGCTTCCGGTGAGCTTTGTACAGTAGCTGCTGCTCCAA
>JAHISY010000089.1 GCA_018817365.1 Patescibacteria group bacterium
GCTCCTGCTTCGCCTTCCCTCTTTAAAAAGAGGGAAAAGACAGTTGTCTTTTTTTTACAAAAAAGAAATTCTCCTTTTCGAGCGAGCGAAGCGAGCCGAAAAGAAAGCCCCCTCTTTTTAAAGAGGGAAAAGACAGTTGTCTTTTTTTGTAAAAAATAAATTTTCCTTTTCGAGCGAGCGGACATGCCTGCCGATAGGCAAGGGCGAGCCGAAAAGGAAGCCCCTCTTTCTTGCCCTCCGTAGTCCCCGCGACGGACGAAGGATGGGTTAAAGAGGGTTTGGGGGAGACCTGCCTGCCGGTAGGCAGGTCTGAGACTTGGGTTTCAGTAAGCGGGTGCCTAAACGATTTTTGGAGTTTGGTATTTGCCAGCTCCTTCTCTAAAATTACTTCACTTTCAAATTTACGATTTTACGATTTAAATCCATGAGCAATGAGCAACGAAATAATTTTCTTCGCGCTTCTAATTTTTACCCTCGTCTCCACCCTCTTCGCGTTTCGGCTGGGGCGGGCGTATCTTTTCGGACTTGTGATGCTCGAGGTGGGCTTGATGAATGTTTTTGTAGTGAAGCAATTTGATTTGTTTGGGCTTGCGGTGACCGGCGGCAATGTTTTGTACGGCGCGATTTTTCTTGCCACCGATATTTTGAATGAGCACTACGGGAAGCGGATTGCGAAAAAAGCGGTGTGGGCTGGTTTCGGCGCGGGTGTTTTCATGCTCGTCGCTTCCGCGCTCACGACTGCTTTCACGCCGAATGAATTCGATTCCGCGCAGACCGCTTTTCAAACAATTTTTTCGCCCACCTTCCGAATCGTTTTTGCTTCGCTCGCGAGTTACCTTATTTTTCAGACTTTCGATGTTTGGATTTACGATTTTCTCAAAAAAGCTACCAACGGAAAATTTCTCTGGCTGCGCAATAATCTTTCCACCATTCTCTCGCAAACCGGCGATTCGATTTTTTTCACCGCGGCGGGGCTGCTCGCGATTCCCGCATTTTCGGAAAGTAAATTTTTTGCCGGTTTCGTTCCCGCAGAAGCTTTTTGGGAAGTGGTGGTTTTCACGCTGATTATTAAAATTGTGGTTGCGCTGCTCGACACTCCGATTCTTTACCTTTCGCTACGTATCAAACACGAGGGCTTGGGGGTTAGGGAGAAGCTGCATAAATTTTTAGAATAGAGAGAGAATTTTCAAATTTACAAAATTTCATAATTTTCAAATAAAATTCAATTCTCAACTTTAAAAAATGGACTATAATCTCGAAGAACGAACGGCAAAGTTTGGAGAAGATGTAATTATTTTTTTTGCGGACAATTCCGCGAGATGAAATTACTCGATCACTAATTTCTCAATTAATTCGCTCGGCGACCTCAGTTGGAGCGAATTATTGCGAAGCCAGCGAGGCTGCTAGCAAAAAAGATTTTCGGAATAAAATTTACATTGCGCGAAAAGAGGCTCATGAATCAAAACACTGGCTTAGAATGGTCGCCAAGGCAGTGCCAAGTTTTACCAAAAAGGCACGCGGACACTGGAAAGAAGCTCATGAATTAACTTTAATTCTCGCTTCGATAACAAAAAAATGTAGCCCAAGTTGAATTTTGAGAATTATTTGAAAATTTGAGACTTGAAAATTTTTTCCAGTCTAAAAAATTATTTTAAAATTTAAAACTTAAAATTCGAAATTTAATGATCTTAACCGAATCAGTCAAAGGTCTCGAAAATACGTCTGCTCCCGATTTCCATCTTCCCGCGGCGGACGGTAAAAATTATTCGCTTGCGGATTTTGCGGACGCGAAAATTCTCGCAGTGATTTTTATCTGCAATCACTGTCCGTATGTGAAAGCGATTTTGCCGCGGCTGAATCGGCTCGCGGAAGATTTTCGAGAGAGAAGAGTAGCTTTTGTTGGAATTAATTCGAATGACTCCACGGATTATCCCGAGGATTCTTTTGAAAAAATGAAGGAGGTCAAAATTAATTTTCCGTATCTCCACGATGAGTCGCAGGAAGTTGCGACGAAATACCACGCCGTCTGCACTCCCGATATTTTTGTTTTCGATGCGAACCGGAAGCTCGCGTATCATGGTCGGCTCGACGACGACTGGCAGGAGGAGGAAAAAGTTTCGCGGGAGGAATTGAAAGAGGCTCTCGAAAAAATTCTTGTCGGAGAGACAATCCCGCGAGAGGAGCAGATTCCATCAATGGGCTGCTCGATAAAATGGAAACGATGAATTTTATTTTTTTAAATCCTGAAATTCAATTTCGGCATCTCTAAAAATATTTTTCAGAACTTTTGGGTGAAGAATTTTTCCAGGATGAAACGGAATCGTCAGTCTTTTGCCTTGTTTATTTTTATAAATTTTATGACTGCCGCTTTGTCTTGCGAGCGAAAAACCTCGTTTTTCCACAATTGAAATAATTTCTCGCGCAGTCATTCGAGGCAACAAACCCATTCTAAATGGCTAATTCTAAAGTGGTGAAACTGATTTTTTGGGGTCGGGAAAAATCATCAGCATCTTCTTTTCTGTCTGCGAGATGAATACGAATTGCGTCTTCAAGATTTTTCACTGCTTCCTCATAAGTCTTTCCGCTGGTGTAGCAACCCTGCAAACTCGGGCAATTCGCGAAAAAACCATTCGCATCTTCTTCCACGATGATTGGAAATTTATAATTTTGCATCGCGTTAATTTTAGCACTTATTGCTAAAATCAAATTATGAAAAAATTCCTCGCAATCTGGCGGCAACGCGTTCGATTTTTTTATTTGGAATATTTCACAAAACTGAAAAAAAGCGATTTCCAAACAATCAAATCGCGGAAAACGCCAATCGTTTTGGTCGCCGGGATTTACGCGAGCGGGAGAAGTCTGCTGCCACTGAAAAAGTTTCTCGAAAAAAACGGCTATCCCGTTTACCTCGCGCCCGAAAAGAAAAACACAGAACCCCTTCCTATTCTCGCGCGGAGATTGGGAAAACAAATCCTCGCGGTTCCCGCAAAAAAAGTGCAAATCATTGCGCATTCGATGGGGGGCATCACCGCGTTGAAGGCGCTTCAAAATAAAAAAATTCTCGCGAAAGTGAAGCAGGCAATCACGCTCGGCTCGCCGCTAGATGGTTGTTTTTTTGGGAATTTGGCGTTTTGGGAGAGGCGACGAAATCAAAAATATCTCGCGCTGCATTCAAAAGAGATCAGAAAACTGAACTCAAATTCAAAAATTAATCGCAAAATTCGAGTATTGCACTCTTATTTTGACGAGATTGTTTTCCCCAAAAAATTCACAAAACTACGAGGCGCAAAAGAAAATTGTGAACTGCCGGTTTACGGGCATGTCGGGCTGATTCTCGCGAAGAGATCGTGGCGGGAGATTTTGCGGAGGTTGGTTTA
>JAHISY010000090.1 GCA_018817365.1 Patescibacteria group bacterium
AAAGCTTCCGGCAGCGACAACTGGCCGATTACTTGGGCGGATGATGATAATCAATATACCGCGTGGGGCGATGGCTGGGGCTTCAGAGAGAGTGGAGATAAAAAATCACTGGGCGTGTCAAAAGTTTCCGGATCTTCCGCTAGTTCATTCACAGGCACTGACCTTAAAACATGGGACGAGGGTGGAGCAGATGGAGGAATTGGTAAATCTTATGGCATCTTAAGCGTGGCAGGAACGCTTTATATGTGGATTGGATATGGAGGCGATGGAAGCGGTCCGCGAGCGTGGCAAAATTCAAAAGTATATTCTTCAACTAATCATGGAAGTTCTTGGAGTGGCGCAGGATGGTCTTTCACAGATGACGACATGGCCAATCCAACATTTCTGCAATTTGGAAAAGATTATGCCGACGCAATTGATAATTATGTTTATATTTACGCGCCCGATATCGCGGGTTTTGATTTGGACATTGGCGATGGCTATGGGGACTATCCGTCTCTGACGCAACAGGGATCAGGAAAAATTATTTTAATGCGCGTGCCCAAAGATAAAATAATGACAGAAAGCAGTTATGAATTTTTTGCCGGTCTTGATGCCAGTGATAATCCGTCTTGGGTGTCTAATTTATCAAGCAGATCTCCTGTGATTACAAGCTCAAACGGAGTCGGATGGACTATGTCCGCGATTTACTATCCTGATATAGACAGATATATTTTGATGACTGAACATACCGCAAGCCACGCGGGCAATTTAGCGGTTTACGACGCGCCAGAGCCATGGGGACCGTGGACAGTCGTGGAAGAAAACACTGATTGGGGAAATTCCAGTTTAGGGAATAGCACCGCCTTTTTTTGGAATATCTCTCCAAAGTGGATTAATAGCAAAGATTTTACATTGGTTTTCACCGGCTCCCAGTCTTACGATTATTGGAATACTGTGGATTGCACGGTAACGACAGGTGGCAGCAGCAGCAGCAGCGGAGGTAGCGGAGGTAGTTGTTGCTGCTGTTGCGGAAGTGGTGGTGGCAGCAGCAGCGGAGGTAGCGGTAGCATCAAAAGCATCACATGGGATTGCGATTCACTCAAATACCAGGCCGAAGAGAGCGACGGCTGGACAACGACTTGGTCAAATGACGACAACCAATACACCGCTTGGGGCGATGGCTATGGATTTAGCGAAGACGGAGACAAAGAATCTCTGGGCGTGTCAAGGATCGAAGGCGATTCTGCTGATTCGTTTACAGGTGCTGACATTTGGACCGGGCACGGGAAAGGCTCCATCTTCAGCGTATCCGGAACGCTTTATATGTGGGTGTGTGAGGGAGACGAGGGAGACGAGGACAATTGGAGTGGCTGGGAGTGTGCTAAACATTCTAGATTGTATAAATCAACAAACTATGGGGAGGACTGGAGTAAAGCGGATTGGAATATTACAAGGACTGACAACGGAATATTGACACCAAGTTTCTTGCAAGCTGGAAAGGATTATGGCGAGGCAAAGGATGACTATGTTTATAGTTACTCAATAGATGACAAATATGGCGATAGTTATACCCTGCCAAACCCGGGAAAAGTTGATTTAATGCGAGTATTAAAAGACAAAATCATGACGGAAAGCAGTTATGAATTTTTCGCCGGTCTCGATGCCAACGATGAGCCGTCGTGGACAGCTGATGTTTCTCAAAAAACTCCTGTTCTTACAAATTCAACAGAAGGCATTGGGTGGACGGTATCCGTAATTTACTATCCGCCGATAGATAGATATATTTTGATTACTGAGCATACCATAAGCCATGGAGGCAATTTAATAGTTTACGATGCTCCAAATCCGTGGGGTCCGTGGACAGTTGTTGAGAAGAATACTGCCTGGTGTGGTTTTGACACAGTTTTTGGCGGGAGTATCGTTCCAAAGTGGATAGATGGCAATGATTTCACATTTGTGTTCTCTGGTCCACAAACTTATGATCGTTGGAATACTGTGACAGGGACGATTGAACTAAATAGTTCTTCTATCACCGCCGCAAATTTCGATGCAAATTGGGTCTTTGCCCCAGTTGAATTTAATAGTAATTTATTTCTACCAGTATCGGACAATCAAGGAAATGAAGCTAATTGCTGCACTTATGTGAAGAAATATGACGGTTCTAGCTGGCCAACGGATTTAACGATGGGAGTCGGGACAGAAGATATTGCTAAATTAATTGTTTACAAAAGTAAATTATACGCAATAACTGAATCTAATGATGGAATTTATTATCGTGATACTTCTGGCACATGGATAAAAACAAAAGATTTTGCCGGTAAAGAAGAAGGTGAATATGGAGCGTTTGACGCGGCAATTTTGAATAATAAGCTTTATACCGGAGTAAGCGGATATTATTCTTCGGATAATCTTAATATATTTGAACATAACGGCAGTACTTGGACAATTATTAAAACTTTCCAAAAAAGCGGAGAACGACCTACGGCATGGGCATTAGGCGCTGATGGCTCTAATTTATATGTAGGGATAGCCGGATTTGCACGAGGAACTAGCGGAGACACATCTTTTGATGGAATATGGAAATATGATGGCTCTACATCATGGACGCAGGAAAGTGCGGTAAAGGCGCAATCTTTTGAAAATGCTTTTGGAACCATGTTCGCGGGCGGCCAAGGGACAATATACAGACGCTCTTCCGCGGGAAGCTGGTCGGAGGTTTATAATACTGGAGCAAGTTTTGTGCTGTCATTAAAATTAATAGGAGATGCACTTTATGCTGGAACAGAAAATCCTCCTTGTGTATATAAAACAAGCGACGGCAGCAGCTGGGATGAAGTAGAATGCTTTGGTAGCGGTGATGGTCCGGCATATGTTGGAGAATATCAAGGAGGATTAGTAGTGTCTTATTATGAAGATGGAAAGGCGTATATAAAGTAATCGTAGTAATCCATATTAGTAGTCTTCGGCATAATGATAAAAATGGGGTTTACTCGAATCCATTTTCTAAAAAATAATCAGCCATCTTGTTCCGTCGATGAACTTGCAAATCACGATGAATCTTTATCTTCTATTTGAGGTGGGCGGAAGTATCCATCACATAAATTAGTTGTATTTGGAATCTTGAGTTTGGGATATTTTCGGTAAGTAAATAGCCACGGCAAGTTCATCGCGAGACTGCGATGCGCGCTTCAAAGTTTCCTGTGCGCGGAATGCCAACCCCGTTTATTTCCCTCTTCCAAATTAACAAAACTCCCGCTTCGCCTTTTCAAATCTCCGTCTCTGAAACTCGGTTTTGTTTTTCATGCAAGTGATTTGCCAGCACACATCTCTTCTAGAAAGAGAGGGGGTTGAAAAAAGAGTTGGGGTGGATTTTTTGAGATCACAAGGTTCTTTAAAATTAAAAAACTGTTTCTGAAAAAGTCAAGCCAATTTTTCTACACATTTTACAAATCGAAACTCTTCGATTAAAATTCGCCGGCTGATTTTCAGGTAATGAGTGAGTCGTGAGTGAAAAAGCGCTCCGTTGGGGAGTTTCTACTTTTTCATCTCACCTCATTTTTTATGGCTAAAAAATCTTCGTCAAAAAGTTCACCACAAGCCAAAAAAGCTTCTCCGCAAAAGAAGTCGATTCTCAAATCGACTGTGAAGGCGAAGCTATATAAAATTCCGACTGTTTTGCCGAATGCGCAAACTGCGCGCGCGCGGAATCCGCGGAAGTTTTTTACTTCGAAAAAATGCGCGGTTCCGCTACCGAATCTTATGGAGACACAGCTCAAAAGTTACAATTGGTTTCTCGGGGAAGGGTTGCATGAGCTTTTCGACGAGATTACTCCAGTCGTGGATGCGAGTAAAAAAAAGCTCGAACTTCACATTCTCAAACATTCTATCGAAGCGCCAAAATTGACTCCCGCAGAGGCGAAAGAAAAAAGCGGGACATACGAGGGCACTCTCAAAATTCAAGTTCGGTTGGTCAATAAAGTTACCGGTGAGATCAAAGAACAAGAGGTGTTTTTCGGCGGCATTCCGCTGATGACGGACAAGGCCACATTCATCGTGAATGGAATCGAGCGTGTGGTTGTTTCACAACTTGTTCGTTCCCCTGGAGTTTTTTTCTCGCCGAATTCGCTTGCGCCCGGTTACCACGCCGCCAAAATTATTCCGAAACGCGGCGCGTGGTTGGAGCTCGAGACTGACAAGCGAGGGATTATTGCGGTAAAAATTGACCGGAAACGAAAAATTCCAATCACCGCGCTCATCCGCGCTTTCACCGGCTGGGATGACGAAAAAATTCTCAAAACTTTCGCGGATGTGGATTCGGCATCCGGCAAACTTCCTTTCATTGCCACCACTCTCGAAAAAGATCCCGCCGAGACGGTCGATGAGGCGGCTCAGTTGATTTACCAAAAAATTCGACCGGGCGATCTCGCCACCCCTGATAATGCCAAAGCTCTCATTGAACAGCTTTTCTTCGATTATCGGCGGTACGATATGGGACCGGTCGGTCGCTACAAATTAAATAAAAGATTCGGACTAAAAACCCGCACGGATAAAGAGCACCGCGTTTTTCAAATTGATGACCTCGTTCTCATCATCAAACACCTCATCAATCTCAATAATGGAATCGGCAAGCTGGATGATATTGACCACCTTTCCAATCGGCGCGTTCGTGCGGTGGGTGAGCTTGTCCAAAATAAATTCCGCGTCGGTCTGCTACGCGTTGATCGAATCGTCCGCGACCGGATGACAGTGATGGATTTGGAATCCGCCGCGCCGCAACAATTAATTAACGCGCGACCGATCACTGCCGCTCTGCGTGAATTTTTCGCGAGTTCGCAGCTTTCCCAATTCATGGATCAAACGAATCCGCTCGCGGAACTCGCCCACAAAAGAAGATTGTCGGCGATGGGTCCGGGCGGACTTTCACGCGAAAGAGCCGGCTTCGATGTCCGCGATGTGCACACTTCCCATTACGGTCGCATCTGTCCAATCGCCACGCCGGAAGGTCCGAATATCGGTTTGGTCGTCCATCTCGCGGCGTACGCGCGAATCAACGAGTTTGGTTTCATTGAAACTCCTTATTACAAAGTGGCTCAAGATGCCCCTTTAAATGTTGAAGAATTATTAAAAAGACTGGCCAAGCAAGACATCAAAGACGGCAATAGTATTCTCACGCGCGAGGGTGAACCGATTACGCGGGAGGGTGCGAAACAGTTAATTGCTATCGCGAAGAAAGAAGGACTCGACCGCGCTCCGGTTCGGGCGTACACCATCGCGGATTACGAGTATTTCGATGCGGATGAAGAAGAAAAATTAAAAGTGGCGCAAGCGAACTCCATCCTCGATAAAAATGGGAACTTCATGCATACGCGCATTTCCGCGCGTGAGGGCAGCAATCCGATTCTCGCCCACGTGAGCGACATAACTAATATTGATGTTGCTCCGCAGCAGATTTTTTCGATTACGACCGCGCTCATCCCTTTCCTCGAGCACAATGATAATACCCGCGCATCGATGGGCAGCAATATGCAGCGGCAAGCGGTGAATTTACTGAAGCCACAGACCCCGCTGGTGGGCACCGGCGCGGAAGCGATCGTTGCGCAAAATTCCGACCAAGTTACGATTGCCGAAGATGATGGGGAAATTACGAGCGTGGACGCCTCACAAGTCACCGTTGTCTACAAGACAGGCAAAAAGAGAATTTATCCGGTTGTGAATTACCAACGCAGTAACCAAGGGACTTGCATTATGCAGCGACCGGTAGTGGATTTGAAACAGAAAATCAGAAAAGGCGACATCTTGATCGAAGGCGCGGCGACCGATGAGGGCGAGCTTTCGCTCGGACAAAATTTGCTCGTAGCTTACATGAGCTGGGGCGGTTACAACTTCGAAGATGCGGTGATTATTTCCGAGAAAGTGGCGCGCATGGGGAGATATGACTCGGTTCACATCGAGGACTACGTCGTCGATGTCCGCGAAACGAAGCTCGGGATGGAGGAGGTGACGCGAGACATTCCAAACGTGAGCGAAGAAAGATTGAAAAATTTAGATGTCGAGGGGATCATTCAAGTCGGGTCGTATGCGTCAGAAGGAGATATCCTCATAGGTAAAATTACGCCGAAAGGCGAGACCGAGCTCACTGCGGAAGAAAGGTTGTTGCGGGCGATTTTCGGCGAAAAAGCGAGAGATATGAAAGACACATCCCTGCGTATGCCGGGAGGTACCGGCGGCAAAGTTATCGACGTGAAAACTTTCACGCGAGATGACGGAGTGGATTTGCCGATCGGGGTCGTTCGCCAAATCCACGTCCACGTCGCGCAACGGCGGCAGCTGCAAGTCGGCGACAAAATGGCCGGCCGCCATGGGAATAAAGGCGTGATTTCTGTCATTGTTCCCGAAGAAAATATGCCTTTTCTCCCCGACGGGACGCCGGTGGACATCATTCTCAATCCGCTCGGCGTGACTTCCAGAATGAACATCGGGCAGATTCTCGAAACGCATCTCGGCTGGGCGGCGTTGAAATTAGGCTGTAAATTCGCGACCCCCGTTCTTGACGGGATTCACACCGACAAAATTACTGAACTGATGAAAGAGGCCGGGTTGCCCGAGGATGGGAAAGTTCAGCTTTTCGACGGATTGACCGGAGAGCCTTTCAATCGCAAAACGGTAGTGGGGATGACTTACATGCTGAAATTAAACCATCTCGCGGAAGACAAAATCCACGCTCGTTCAGTCGGACCATACTCGCTCGTCACGCAACAACCGCTTGGCGGCAAGGCGCAGCACGGCGGACAAAGATTTGGAGAAATGGAAGTGTGGGCGCTCGAAGCTTATGGCGCTGCGAATGTTTTGCAAGAAATCCTCACAATCAAATCTGATGATGTTTACGGTCGTTCGAAGGCATACGAGGCAATCGTAAAAGGCGAGGAGATTCGTCGTCCCCGCACGCCGGAATCTTTCAACGTGCTCGTGAAGGAATTGCAGGCTCTCTGTTTGAATGTTGACTTGATTGATCTAAATCCCATTTCCGAGCTTGAAGAAAATGAACTGCTTACCACCGATGAAGAGGAGGGACTTTCAGTCGTGATTTCGAAAGTCGAGGCGGATGCGGGAGAGGTATTGCCGAAGAGCGAGCAGATTAGCGAGATGCAGGATTTTGACAGCGAGGCAACTCTCGAATCTTCTGCCGACGCGGTGGGGGAGGGCGCGATTCGTGAAATGAAAGAAGGTTTGCAAGAATTGGAAGAAGGGAACGCTTAAATTTTATTTTTAGATAAAAATGAGTTGAAAAATCGCGCGAAACAATTTTAAATTTTAAAATTTCCCATCCCATGCCAATCGACACCACCCTCGATCGCGAAAAGCTGCAAACTTTCGACGCGATTTCGCTCTCGATTGCTTCCCCTGAGCAGATCTACTCGTGGAGCAACGGAGAAGTCAAAAAACCCGAAACCATCAACTACCGCACGCAAAAACCGGAGCGGGACGGATTGTTTTGCGAAAAGATTTTCGGACCGTCAAAAAACTGGGAGTGCTACTGCGGGAAATATAAACGTATCCGCTACAAAGGCGTCGTCTGCGAAAAGTGCGGCGTGGAAGTGACGCGTTCCGTCGTCCGCCGCGAGCGGATGGGACACATCCAATTGGCAGTGCCCGTAACCCACATTTGGTATCTTCGCTCGACTCCCTCGCGCATCGGCTTGCTTTTTGATTTACCTGTAAAAACTCTCGAACAAGTCGTTTACTTCGCGGCTTACATTGTAAAATCTGTGGATGAAGAGGCGCGCAAGAAGGCGCTTGCCGAGCTGGAGGAGGATAATAAAAAGCAGCAAAAATCGGCAAAAGAAGAATTTAAAATGCAGCTGAATGAATTAAAACTTCGTCACAAAACCGAGAAAACCGAAAAAGAAATTGTGACGAAAGAAATCACCGCACTCGAGGACGAGGGTGCGGGCGCAATCGAGGAAATCAGCGAGCAGTTTCACACTTCGAAAGATCAGCTTCAAAATTTAGAGGTGGGGAAAGTTGTTTCCGAGCTGAATTATCGCGATCTCTCGATGAAATTCGGGCATGTTTTCCAAGCGGGGATCGGAGCGGAAGCGATTCGCGATATTATTTCCGAGATTGATTTGGATGAATTCATCAAACTTCGCAAAGAAGAACTAAAAAGAGCGACTGGTCAGAAATACAAGAAAACGATTAAACGGCTGAAATTAGCCGGCTCGCTGAA
>JAHISY010000091.1 GCA_018817365.1 Patescibacteria group bacterium
AATTTGCTTTGATGATTGTGGGGAAATTAATTAGCCAAGTCCAAAGCATATTGGTTTTTTTATTTCACAATCCATTGAAATAGTAAATAAGCGATTAAAAAGTTATATGCTTCTAAGAAAATCCAATAAAAATACCGAACTTTTTTTGTAGCATTAAAACTTAATTTTTTAGAAATCCACATCGTAAAAAAGTAGCAAGGGGCGCATAACATTGCCGACAAAGGCACACCTAAAATGAAATATAAAAGCACTCTCCAATCAAGAGGACTTTTGTTGATGAGAACCAATATTGTTCCAAACACGAAAACACTAAACGCCGAAGCTTTTGCAAAATTTGACTTGAGCCGATCTTCCATTTTATTTAGATCCTCGATACTTGGTAAATCTTTAGTCATGATAGATCAGCAATTTTAAAATTATTCCTTCTTCCCCTCATCCACCACCTCACCCTCGACCGTCTCATCTTTTTTATTCTTGTCCTCGACTTTCACATCGTCTGTCGATTGCTGCGCCTGCTGCTCGTAAAGTTTCGCGAAGGCAGTTTGGCTTACTTTCGAAAGCTCCTCCATCGCGGATTTCACTTTTTCGGGACTTAGCTCCTTCTCGCCAAGCTCACTTTTCAAAACTTCCAACTTCGCTTTGATCTCCTTCGCATCGTCCTCCGAAATCTTCGATTCGTGTTCCTTCAAAGTTTTTCCAGTCGAATAAACAAGCGCGTCGGCTTCATTCACGAGACCCACATTTTCCTTTTTCTTTTTATCCTCTTCCGCGTGAGCCTCCGCCTCTTTCCGCATTTTTTCCACCTCCTCGTCGGAAAGACCGCTCGAACCTTGAATCGTGATTTTTTGTTCTTTTCCGGTGCCTTTGTCTGCCGCTTTCACATTCAAAATCCCGTTCGCGTCGATGTCGAAACTCACCTCAATCTGCGGCACGCCGCGCGGCGCGGGCGGGATTCCGTCGAGAATGAATCTGCCGAGAGATTTATTGTCAGCCGCCATCTCGCGTTCGCCCTGCAGCACATGAATTTCCACGCTCGGCTGATTGTCCGCCGCGGTAGAAAAAGTCTGCGATTTGCCTGTCGGAATCGTGGTATTTCTCTCAATCAGCAGGGTACGCACTCCGCCGAGAGTTTCAATCCCGAGAGTGAGCGGAGTGACATCGAGCAGCAACACATCGGTCACGTCGCCGCGGAGAATCCCTCCCTGAATCGCAGCGCCGATCGCTACCGCCTCGTCGGGATTCACATCCTGCAGCGGACTTTTCCCAAAAAGCTTTTTCACTTTCGCCTGCACCGCCGGCATCCGCGTCTGCCCGCCGACGAGAATAATCGCGTCGATCTCGCTTTTTTCAATCTTCGAATCTTTCAAAGCCTTTTCGCACGGACCGACCGTTCGTTCGACGAGGTCGGCGACGAGTGCTTCGAGCTTCGCGCGGGAGAGTTTGATATTGAAATGTTTCGGACCGTTCGCATCCGCGGTGATGAAAGGCAAATTGATCTCCGTTTCGCTCGCGGTGGAGAGTTCCTTTTTCGCCTTTTCCGCTCCCTCCTTCAGCCGCTGCAGCGCGAGCTTGTCCTCCCGCAAATTGATGCCGTCGCTTTTTTTGAATTCATCCACGAGAAATTCCATAATTTTCTGATCGAAATCGTCGCCGCCGAGATGGGTGTCGCCATTCGTCGCGATTACTTCGAATTGCTTCTGCCCCTCGACATCCGCGATTTCCAAAATCGAAATATCGAAAGTTCCGCCGCCGAGATCGTAAACCGCGATTTTTTGATCCTTCGAAAGTTTTTTATCTAAACCGTACGCCAGCGCCGCCGCAGTCGGCTCGTTGATAATCCGCTTTACATCCAGTCCCGCGATTTTGCCCGCATCTTTCGTCGCGTTGCGCTGCGAGTCGTTGAAATAAGCGGGGACAGTGATTACCGCCTCTTTAATTTCCATGCCGAGTTTGGCTTCCGCATCTTTTTTCATTTTTTGCAAAATCATCGCCGCAATCTCCGCCGGTCGGTGATTTTTGCCTGCTAGCACGATTTCACATTCGCCTTTCCCCCCCGCCACCACACGAAAGGGGATCTCTTTCACCTCGTTCGTAACTTCCGTAAACATCCGCCCGACGAATCGTTTCGCCGAAAAGATTGTGTTTTCCGGATTAATGATGGCTTGGTTTTTTGCCGGCGTGCCGACGAGCCGCTCGCCCTGCCTGCCGGCAGGCATGGCGTCTTTCACCGCCACGACGGAGGGGGTGGTGCGGTTGCCTTCGGCATTCTCCAAAACTTCCGGCTTGCCGGCTTGCATCACGGCCATGCAACTATTCGTCGTGCCGAGATCGATTCCGAGGATGTAGCTCATTTAAGGAGAGTTAAAGATAAATCTTTGGACAAGAAATGACCACGATTTGTCGAAGAAAAATCCGCGACGAATCGAGGTTTAGATTTTAATTTCCGCGAGCAGAAAAATCAAGAGGACAGCAAGTCGTTGATGCTACTTCGAGCTTTTCTTAGCAAATCAGTTCGACGGGGATATTTTTTTTCGAGAGCAATATTGAGAGCAATTCGGATACTTGTATTAGAAATTTCTTGTCTGCGAGCCTCTTCCAAAATATCGCGGAAACAATCGTCTTGTTCGCTGCTTGGTGTTCGGAGCGCGAGCGAAAACAAATCTGCGAGAGCCTTGATCTGATCGACTTCTTCACTGAATTTTTTTGCATTCCCTCTCAAAAACTCGCCAAAACTTTTAGAGGTTAGCCGAGTTTCACTGTCGTCAAAATTTTCCACATTAGCCATTTTTTGAAGTAAAATTTTAAATAACTTTTGATAAAAAGTCAAATTATGATTTCTGCTAAAATTTCTCGGATGAACTCCGACAACCCGTTGATTTGGCTCGAAATCTCGAAATCCGCGTTGCAAAAAAACTTGCAGGTTTTTCGCGAACTTCTTGATGAAAAAACTGCGCTTGCGCCGGTCGTGAAATCGAACGCGTACGGACACGGATTGATTGAATGCGGGAAAATTTTCCGCGAGGCGGGGGCGGACTATCTAGTCGTGAATTCGATTTTCGAGGCGCGAAAGCTTCGCGCTGCCGGCGATTTCGGCGCGATTTATATCGCGGGCTACACATCTCTCGAAGGTTTGCGCGAGGCGGTCGCGCTTGATTGCGAGATCGTGATTTACAATCGCGAGACTCTTGAAAAGTTGGAGACTTTTAAATTAAAAACCCCCGCGAAAGTTCATCTCAAAACCGAAACCGGCACGCACCGGCAGGGGGTGCCGCGCAGTGCGGTTCTCGATTTTGCAGAGGCGATTCGTCGATCCGAAAATGCGGAGCTTGCAGGAGTAGCGATGCATTTCGCGAATATCGAGGACGCGCGCGACCATTCGTTCGCTGAAAAACAGCTCGCGGAATTCAATTCAATCCGCGCGGAATTGCTCGCGGCGGGATTCCAAAATCTGAAATTTCACGCCGCGAATTCGGCGGCGACACTCCTTTTCCCCGAAACTCATTTCGATCTTGCGCGCGTCGGCATCGCGGCGTACGGAATGTGGCCGAGCGAAGAAACATTTTTCTCGCTCGCAGCGGAAAAAGGTGTTAACCACCGAGATATCTCGGGGGATATGCTCACTCCCGCGCTGACTTGGAAAACGAAAATTGCGCAAATTAAAACAATTCCCGAGGGGAGTTTCGTCGGTTACGGCTGTTCATTCGAGGCTTCGCGCGAAATGAAAATTGCGATTCTGCCGGTGGGTTATTACGATGGATATTCTCGAAATTACGCCGCGAAAGCGGAGGTTTTGATTCACGGCAAACGCGCGAAAGTGGTCGGGCGGATTTGCATGAATATTTTGATGGTGGATGTTTCCATGATTCCCGAAGTTAAACTTGAGGATGAAGTTGTTCTGCTCGGCAAATTCGGTAACGAGAAAATTACCGCCGAGGAAATTGCGGAGTGGGGAGGTACAATAAATTATGAAGTGACGACGCGAATCCGGGAAAATATTTTGCGGATAATTTGCTAAAACCCCATCCTGAAATTAAAATCGCTCGGCTTTTTGGACGAATGAATTTTCAAATTTTATAATTTTTGAGATAAACCAATTAAATCCAAATTTTTAAAAATTAGAAATTAGAGTTTATTTAAAAATTATCCGAAGGAGCCCCTTGAGGGCAAAACTACAAAATTAAAAATTTTCCCGGGGCTGTAGCTCAGTTGGTAGAGCGCACGGTTCGCAATCGTGAGGTCAGGGGTTCGATCCCCCTCAGCTCCACCAAGTTTGGATGTTGGAAATTGGAAAGTGGAGGATGGAAGTTCGTTTTGCGGAGCAGGGTTGAAATTTGACGATTCGAAACTTGAAAATTTTCCGCCAAGAACTGCGAGTCGAGAACAGATTTGATTTGCATGAGAAGCTGTTTTGCTTTTAAACTCTTTTCAGAGTTAATTTTTTTAGACATGGATATCAAACAAGCATTTGAAAAAGAGCCGCTCGCGAAGCGGAGAGTTTTGCTGGCTGCGGCGGTGGTTTTTGTCGCGACATTTTTTCCATGGTACAGCGTCGAGATGGGTTTCATGGGAGGGTTCAGCTACAGCGCGTGGAGTGGCTGCGGCATGCTGACAGTTTTTGCTTCTTTTGCGATTTTAGCGATTTGGATTTTGCCGCTTTTTAAAGTGAAATTTAAATTGCCATTACCGGCTCTCCAGATTCAGAAAATTCTTGCGGTCGCAATGTTAGCCGGACCGGTTTTGTGGATTATTCAAAAGGGGTTTCATTTTGCCCACATTGGCTTGGGTTTGTGGATTGCTTTGATTGCATCGATCGTGGCGGTTCGAATTTCATTCAAAAAATAAAAAAATTTCTGATGAAAGTCCTCAAATTTGGCTCAATCGGCTGCGTTGGCTGTATCGTGATGAAGCCGCGATGGGCGGAGATTGAAAAAGAAAATCCATGGCTTGCGACCGAATTTATCGACGCGGACGAAAATCCCGCAAAAGTTCGCGAATGGCATGTGGAGGATTTGCCCGAGTTTATTTTCCTCGACAAAAATGGGGTGGAAATTGAGCGATTGATGGGGGAGGTCGAAAAAGAAATTCTCGTGAAAAAAATCAACGAATTGCAGGAAAGATAATTTTTTGCGAAAATCTCACAGCTTTGCCACGGAGAGGTACCCAAGTGGTTGAAGGGGCGGCTTTGCTAAAGCTGTAGGCGGGCGAATGCTCGCGCGAGGGTTCGAATCCCTCCCTCTCCGCCAAGTTTTGGACTTTGGATGTTGGACATTGGATATTGGAAAGTGGAGAAAGATTGAACGAATGACGTAGGGACGGAGATTCGAAAGAATCAACCCTCAGGGTCGGTAGACAAAACTACAGGAATATTATTTAGCCCATCCTTCACTTCGTTTCCTCCTTCGCCCTCAGGGTTACGGCGGATTACGACGGAGGGCAGGCAAGTATCTGTTTTATTTTTGCTAAAAATGATTCTTGTGGTTACACAACCCCTCTTTTTTTGAGTCCTTTTCTGCGATTAAATTCCCACAAAATTAAAAGTGAAGCCGAGCAAAATAATTCCCGCCGCCACGATTCCGAAAAAGAGCGCGATAATTCGCAGCGAGATAATTCTTCGCAGCATCACCGCTTCCGGCAGCGAGAGTCCGGCAGCGGACATCATCAACGCAAGCGCGGTTCCGAGCGGCAGACCTTTTTCTGCGAGCGCGAAGATGATCGGCACGATTGAAGCGGAGCGGGCGTAAATCGGCACACCCAAAATTACCGCTGCCGGCACGCTCCAAATCTGCGAATTGCCGCCGAGTGTCTCGAGGAAAAATTCCGCTGGCACGAAACCGTGGATTCCCGCGCCGATCGCGATTCCGATCAAAATTATCCACCACATTTTTCCGAAAATCGCGACCGCGCGGCGCGCAGAATATTTCACCCGTTCGCCAAAAACCGTCGGCAAGTTCGACTGCGTTCCGAAAATATTTTCGCCTTTTTGAGAAATTGAGAGTCCTCTTTTTCCGATAATTTTCTCGAGAATCACGCCCGCGAGTACTCCCAAAATTATTCCGCTTGCCGCGTAAATGCCGGCGATTTTCCAGCCGAATTTACCGCTCATCACCGCGAAAACCACTTCATTTACGAGCGGAGAAGTCGCCAAAAACGCAAACGCGACTCCGAGCGGCGCTCCCGCTTCGAGGAAACCGATGAAGAGCGGGATTGAACTGCAGCTGCAAAACGGAGTGATTGCGCCCAAAATTGCGGCGAAAAAATACGCGACTCCGAATTTTGATTTTCGAAAAAGTTTTTCGAGTTTGTCGGTCGGCAAAAAAGTTCTCACAAAAGAAATTCCGAAAATCACGAGCAGCATCAATAGCGAAATTTTCAGCGCGTCCGCGGCGAAAAATTCCACGCTCGCGGAGAGTTGGTTCTCCGCGAGTTTCAGAAAGTCGAAAACAACGAAGTGGGCGAGAGATTCAAACACTTTGTAAGTTTAACACAAAACTTGTATTAAATCACTTTTCTTCCCGAATTTCTCCCTCGATTTTATCCACGAAAAGAATCCCGTCGAGGTGGTCGATTTCGTGCTGGACTGCGCGCGCGTTCAACCCGTCAAGTTCAAGCGCGCGCGGATTTCCAGCTTCGTCCTGAAATTTCACAGTCGCTGTTTTCCACCGTTTCACTTTCCCGAAAATTCCGGGCAACGAGAGGCAACCTTCTTCTTCCATCATTGTTTCCATGCTTGCATCCACGATTTCGGGATTCGCGAGCGCGATTGGTTTGAATTTTTTTCTACCGAGCTGGAAATTCAAAATCGCCACCCGCTCGTTCCGTCCGACTTGCGGCGCGGCGAGACCGACACCATTTTTCGCGAGCATCGTTGCAATCATTTGTTTTACGAATTTTTTCAATTTTTTATCAAACTTTGAAATTTTCACGGATTTCTTCCGCAAAATCGGATTGTCGCGACCGATCTGAATTTTGAGAATCATTTAATCATAAATTGAGTGATCGCCGACATTGATAAAAGTCGCGCTTCCATCTTTTTCAATTTTGAAAAGAATGCGGTATTTGTAAGTGATGGAAAACGAATAAAAACCATTTAATTCTCCGCGAAGCGGGTGTGTCCGCAAACGCGAATCAAAAATATTTTCCCGGAAAATTGCCTCACGCGTTTTTAGCAAATCGCGCAATTCGGGATTAAGTTTTTTGAAAGCGCGAGCAAAATGAGTCGTATAGCGAATGATTGTTTTTCCAATCCTCACATCAAATCAGTTAGCGAGCGCAGAGTTTTCAGTTTACCTTTTTGCTTTTCATCCCGGTAAACAGCGAGCGCGCGATAATGGTCGAGCAGTTCTTCGTACCTTTTCAAATCCTTCCGCATTTGCCGAACTTCTTTTTGCGATGTTGGTTGAGCGGTAGTTGGCATATGGCTATTTTAACCCATTTTTATTAAAAAGGCGCGCAAAAATTCCTCAATTTCGCCACTCAAAACTTTTTCGGGGTCGAAAGTTTCGAAGCCTGTCCGGGCATCTTTGACTCGTCGGTCGTCCAAAACATAACTGCGAATCGTATCGCCGCCGAAATCGGCTTTCACCGCTTTCCCTCGCAATTTCGCCTCTTCCGCCTCGCGTTCTTCCAGCTTTTTTTCGGCTAATCTTCCCCGCAAAACCTCCAAAGCTTTTTCTTTATTTTGATGCTGGCTGCGTTCGTTTTGGCAGCTCGCCACGATTCCGCTCGGCAAATGAGTGATGCGCACCGCTGACTCCGTCCGGTTGACATGTTGCCCGCCCGCGCTGCTCGCGCAAAAAGTGTCGATTCTCAAATCTTCATTGCGGATTTCAATTTCGTTGGTGTCTTTGATTAAAGGTAAAACTTCGACTTTCGCGAAACTCGTTTCCCGCGAGTGCGCGCTGTTGAATGGACTTCGCCGGACGAGGCGGTGCGCGCCCTTTTCGCCTTTCAAAAGTCCGAATGCAAACTCTCCGCGAATCTCCACCGTTGCGGATTTGATGCCCGCCTCCTCCGCCTCTGACTTCTCGAGAATTTTCGTTTCCCACCCCTTTTTCTCCGCGAATCGGAGATACATCCGCAGCAACATTCCTGCCCAATCCGCCGCGTCCACTCCGCCCGCGCCGACATTTATCGTGAGAATGGCATCGCGCGCATCGAATTCTCCGTTCAAAAAAAGCGTGATTTCCGCCTCGCGCAATTTTTCTTCAAATTTCTGCGCCTCGCTCCGCAATTCTTCCACCGCTTTTTCGTCCTCTTCTTTTACAATTTTTACAAGCTCGAGGAGATCGGCATGCTCCGATTTTAATTCATCCCACACTGCCGCGATTTTTTTTAGCTGCGCGATTTCCCGCGAAACTTTTTCGGCTTTTTCTCGATTATTCCAAAAATCCAGAGAATTCATTTCTTTTTCGAGCTGCGCAATTTTTTCTCGCGAATTCGCTTCCGCGAGATGCTGCTGCCCCTGCAAAATCAGCTCAGTTGATTCGTGAATAATTTGTTTGATATTTTGCACTGAAGGGAGTTTAGCAAAATCATTTCACCAGTCTCTCCGCAATCCCCGCATTTCCAAAAAACTCAAGCCGCGTGTTTTTACGCGGGATTATTATGAATGTGCTGTGAAATTGCCGATCGATTTTCCATTACTTCTACTCCCACCTTGCGAATTTCTTCAAGGAGTTCATCTTTTGCGTCTCCAGCCGCGCTTTCAATCCTTTTATTAAGCTGATTTTCGGTTTGTCCAACCTCGTCTTTGACGATTCTTTTGACAATTTAATCAATTGCAACGAGATCTTGTTGTGTGAGAGACATTTATTATTGAGGTTAAATAAACCGAGAGGTAGATCAAGCTGATTTTCGGTTTGGATCAAATTTTCATCTCACCAACCTCTCCGCGATCCCCACATATTTTTCCGGAGTGAGTTTTAGCAGTTTCTTTTTTTCTGCTTCCGGAATTTTCAAACTCTCCACAAATTCTCGAATTTTCTCGAGCGTGAGTTGCTCGCCGCGCGTGAGATTTTTCAACTTCTCATAACCTTGCGCATCTCCAGTTTTCCGCAGAATTGTCTGAATCGCTTCTCCCAGAATTTCCGGATGCTGCCGCAAATCTTCCGCGAGCTGCGCGCGGTTCACTTCGAGCTTCGCGATTCCCACCTCCAAACTCCGCCACCCCAAAAATGAATGACCGAACGCGACGCCGAGATTTCGCAAAACAGTCGAATCGCTCAAGTCTCGTTGCAGCCGTGAAATCGGCAACTTCTCCGACAGGAAATTCAAAAGCGCGTTCGCGACGCCGAAGTTTCCCTCCGCGTTTTCGAAATCAATCGGATTTACTTTGTGCGGCATCGTGCTTGAGCCCACCTCGCCCTCTTTTTTCTTCAATTTGAAATAATCTCGCGAAATGTAATTCCAGCAATCTTGCGAGAAATCGAGAAGGATGTTGTTGAAATGTTTGATTTTATCAGCGAGTTCGACAATCCAATCATGCGGCTCGATTTGCGTCGTTTCGAGATTCGGCTGCAGTTTCAAACTTCTCACGAATTTTTTTGAAAAGACTTTCCAATCGACTGTCGGAAAAGCGATTTGATGCGCCGCGAAAGTTCCCGTCGCGCCGTTCATTTTCCCGAGAATCGGCTGATTGGCGATCCCTTCGATTTTTCGATTCAATCTTTCCGCGAAAACGAAAAATTCTTTGCCGAGCGTCGTCGGTGTGGCGGGCTGACCGTGAGTCCGCGCGAGCAGTGGAATTTTTTTCCACGTCCGCGCGCGGCGCAAAATCTCCGCGCGGATTCTTTTTATTTTTGGCAGAACTTCAAATTTTACGGCATCCTTCACCATCATCGCGTACGCGAGGTTATTCACATCTTCACTCGTGAGAGCGAAATGCAGGAAAGAGATTCGATTTTTGAGAGAAGTTTTTTGCAGTTTCTCCGCAAGAAAATATTCTACTGCTTTCACATCGTGATTCGTTTTTTCCTCGATTTTTTTAATCCGCTCCGCATCTTTTTCCGAAAAATTCTCGATGATTTTCTCCGCCAACTTTTTTTCGCTCGCGGAGAATTTCCGCACTTCCGAAATTCCCGCCTCCGCGCCGAGCGTCTCTAAATATTTCAACTCCACCGCGGCGCGGTATTTCAGCAGCGCGAATTCGGAAAAATATTTTCGCAACGGATCAAGCTTCCGCGCGTACCGACCGTCGAGAGGGGAGAGGGAAAGTAGGTTCAAATTTAAAAATTTGATGAACGAGGATAAAATCCTTTCCTAAATAAAGAAATTTTGAAAATATAATTGTAAATTAATTTTACCATCCTGTCTTTTTCGTGGGGTTTTGAGTTGGCAATCTGTCTTAAAAATATGGCGGTCATCCCACCTTTCGAAACAAATTTTATAAAATCTTTGATAAATTTTTCGGGAACTCCAGAATTTGTTTCTATAACTACAGTTAAAGTCGTGAGTGCAATTCGCTTGTTTCCATTTTGAAATGGATGATTTTTAACGAGTCGATAAATCAAATTCGCGAGTTGTAAGATCGGATCATTGTTAAAATATTCAAGCTGTTCGATAACCGCGAGACAACTTTCAAGTTTGTGCGGAAAACGAGTCGTAAAATGAGGAATCGGTTCATCGTACTTCAAAAGAGCTTTTGCTAATTCATGCACAACGTCTTCCATAAAATTTAGATCAACAAAGTCAACACGAAAGCTATTCTTTTGCGAGCTTGGCGTAATCTTTGCGAAGGACTTTGACTGCGGTTTGGACTGTTTGTCGAAGCGAGGCTTTAGAGTAGCCCTTTTTTTGCTTGACGATTTTCGTTTTTTTGGAAACATTTTTTAGATTCATCGGAATTAATTTTAACGGGAAATTCATTTTAATCCAAGCTTTCGTTAAAATTTCATATTTAAAAAAAAGAAAACTGTTTCCCTCCTCTTTATCAAAGAGGGAAGGCGAAGCAGGAGTTTTTAAATTGCAGGAAAAAAGTAGAGACGGAGACTTGAGACAAGCGAAGCAGGTAGTTTAAAAAAATTAGAGGAGAGGTATGTGGGGTTTGCAATTTTCTCTCGACTGGGTTTCGGATAGAGTTTAAATGTGTGATCGGGATTTGTGCTAGGCGATTTGAATTGACACGGTAGCCAACGGAAATAATCGCATCGAGATTGTAAAACTTGGTTTGATAAGTTTTTCCGTCAGCGGCAGTATGTTCCAAAATGGAACTAACTGAGTTCTCGAAAAGCTCGCCTTCTCTGAAAATGTTTGTGAGATGTTTTGTGATTGCCGGTCGTTGTGTGCCAAAAAGTTCAGCAATTTGGTTTTGTGCGAGCCAAACAGTTTCTTTTTCCAGCTTCACATTCAAAGACATCTGCCCATCGGAAGCTTTGTAAATCACGATTTGACCAGTTGGTGGATTTTTCACACCTTTATTTTATCGTGAAAAACGCAGTTCGGAAATTTTATGTATTCGTAGAATGATTTCATTGTCTTTTTTCGCTAAAATCCCGAAGTGATTCTTTCTCTCGACTGGGTTTCGGATTTCGTGGATGTTTCAGGAACTTCTCCTGAAAAATTAGCCGCGCTGCTGACAGAGCGGGTTGCAGAAGTTGAGAAAATCCACACCGCTGGCTGCGCGATTCCGAAAGTCGTGGTCGGGCAAATTCTCCAAATCGAGCCGATTTCCGGCGCCGACAAAATTCAACTTGCCACAGTCGATGTTGGTTCCGAAGAATTGAAAATCGTCTGCGGCGCGAAAAATATTCATGAAGGCGCCAAGGTGCCGGTCGCGCTTGTTGGCTGCGTGCTTCCTGGAGATTTCAAAATCGAGAAACGAAAAGTTCGCGGAGTGGAGAGCTGTGGGATGATTTGCAGCGAGGCGGAGCTCGGACTCGCCGAAAAGTCGAAGGGAATTCTCATACTCGAAGATTCCGCTGAAGTCGGTCAGCCGTTCGCGGAAGTTTGCAAGGGCACCACTATTTTCGAAATCGACAATCATGCGATCACGCACCGGTCGGATTTATTTTCGCATGTCGGATTCGCGCGAGAGATTGCGGTTTTATTGAATTCGTTAACCCCCCAGATATCTGGTGGGGGGTTAAAAACGCGAGAATTTGCGCTGCCAAAAATTGAAACGAAACTCGATGTCGAGGTCGCCGAGCCAAAACTTTGCGCGCGCTATTCGGGCTTGAAGATTGCCGGAATCAAAATTCAGCAGTCGCCGAAAAAAATTCAAAAGAGGCTCGAAAGCTGTGGCGTGCGCGCGATTAATAACGTGGTTGATGCGACGAATTTCGTGCTGCTCGAACTCGGTCAGCCGATGCATGCTTTTGATTCCAAGAAAATTGCGGGCGGGTGGATTGTCGTTCGGCGTGCGAAAGATTCTGAAAAATTAAAAACGCTCGACGGTGAAGTTTTGGAGCTGTCTCCTGAAAATCTCGTAATTGCCGACGCTGAAAAACCGATTGCGCTTGCAGGAGTGATGGGCGGTGCGAATTCAGAAGTCGCCGAAACGACGAGTGAAATTATTCTCGAAGCCGCGAATTTCGATGCGGTTTCAATCCGCAAAACTTCGATTGAATTTGGTTTGCGGAGTGAATCTTCCCTCCGTTTCGAAAAGAGGTTGGATCCGGAATTGCCGCCGAAGGCAATCGCGCGCTTCCTCGAGATTCTTCGCGAAACGAATCCTGAATTAAAAATTCTCGCGGCGGCGGATGTCAAAAATTTCACTCCCGAAAAAAGAGTGCTTGAACTTTCGCTTGCCGCGTTGCAAAAAAAATTGGGGGCTCCGGTTTCTTCCGAAAAAGCGGTGGCGATTCTTCGCGCGCTCGGATTTCGCGTTGAAAAATTGACCGAAAAAAATTTGAAAGTTGAGGTGCCGAGTTTTCGCGCGGGGCGGGATGTCGAGCAGCCGATTGATTTGATGGAGGAGGTGATTCGCCATCTCGGTTACCAGACTTTGCCGAGCGAGTTTCCGCAAGTTCAAATGGAATCTCCACAGCGGGATTTTTCTCGCGAGCTAAAAAATGAAATCGAGGATGCGCTCGTTGGCTTCGGTTTTCACGAAACCGCCACGCTTGCGCTTGTTCCCGAAAAATTGCTGCGAGCCGCGAATCAAAAAATCGAAACAGCGTTTCGTCTCGCCAATCCGCCGAGCGAAGATTACCGTTTTCTCCGCAATTCTCTCCTCGCGAGCCTGCTCGAAGCCGCTTCCAAAAACATCCGCCGTGAAAAAAGTTTCCGACTGTTCGAAGTTTCGACAGTTTTTCAGAAAAATTCCGACGAACGAAATTTCATATCCGCTCTCGTCGTCGGCGAGGAAAATTCATTCCTGACGATTCGCGGCGTACTCGAAAAATTTTTCGTCAGCCTAAAATTTCCCGCCGATTTTTCCGAAACGATTTCACTTCCTGCCACCGCGCATCCCGGTCGCATCGCCGACATCAAAATTAACGGCAAAAAAATTGGAGCGGTCGCGGAGCTGCATCCCGCCGTTGCTAAAAATTTCGAGTTACCGACTTCCGCGTTTTTCAATCTCGATTTCGACGCGCTTTCCAAAATTCCGCGTCCAGCGGTCGAGGCTGCCGACCTTCCGAAGTTTCCCGGGGCGCCACGCGATCTCGCGATTCTCGTTCCGCGAAAGACTCTTGTGCGCGAGGTGGAAAACGCAATCCTTTCCGCTGATTCCAAAATTTGCGATTTGAAACTTTTCGATGTTTTTGTCGGTGAAGGGATTCCAAATAAAATGAAATCGCTCGCGTTTTCTTTCGAGATTCGCGACGAAAATAAAACTCTCGAAGAAAAAGAGTCAGAAGAAATTCTCCAAAAAATAGTTGCTAATTTAGAAAGGATTGAAGGAAAATTGAGAAGCTAATAAAATTAACGTATGAAAATTTTAGCCAAAAAATCACAAAATCAAGCCATAGCGCGGAAGATGCAACGTGAAGCGGAAGCATCGAAAGTCACGGGAATAATCCGCTGCGGCAGTTTTGAAAATTTCATCAAACATTTAAAAAAAGCTTGTGAGGGTTGAGAAAATTGGGGGAAAACTAGAAAGCTAAAGTCGCACACAAAGTAAAGGAAGTAGGAAAATTGAATTATGGAAATCAAAAAGAATTTTTTCGAAACTGGTAAGATAATTTGGGAGATGGTGAAGATTATTCGTGATAGCTTAAAAGAAACACTTTCACCTAAAAAATTTTTAGATAGAATAAGAAGAATGCAGGAACTTTGTCTCAAAAAGAATTTGTAACAGGGAAGAAATAAGCAGTTGAAATATAGCCCGAAATTTGCTAAAATTACCTAATAACTAAAATTATAAATGCCCTCACAGAACACAAAATCTTCGCAACCGGCAGCAAATTATCTCATCCCTACCGTGATAGAAAAATCGGCGGGCGGGGAGCGCGCGTACGATATTTACTCGCGGCTTCTCAAAGACCGCATCATCTTCCTCGGCTCAGCAATCGACGATGGGGTGGCGAATAACGTGATCGCGCAACTTCTTTTTCTCGAAAATGAAAGTCCGAAGAAAGACATCACTCTTTACATTCACTCGCCCGGCGGACACGTTACCGCTGGTCTCGCGATTTACGATACGATGCAATTCGTGCAGTCGGATGTTTCCACAGTTTGTGTCGGAATGGCGGCTTCGATGGGCGCGGTTCTGCTCGCCGGCGGAGCGAAAGGCAAACGTTTTGCTTTGCCGAATTCCGAAATTATGATTCACCAGCCGCTCGGCGGAATGGAGGGGCAGGCTTCGGATTTGGAAATTCACGCGAAACATATTCTCCACACCAAAAAAAGATTGAATGAACTACTGGCGAAACATTCTGGCGCTTCGCTTTCGCAAATTGAAAAAGATACTGACCGCGATCGTTTTCTCTCGCCGGAGGAGGCGAAAAATTATGGGAAGCTTGGTTTGATTGACGCGATTGTCGAAAAAAGAAAATAGTTTCATCTTCTGCTAACTAATTGAGAATTATGGTTCAACCGATTACCCAACAAGATCTCGACAAGACGTTAAAAAAGGCGCTTGAGAATGTTGCCACGAAGGATGATCTCAAAAACTTCGCCACGAAAGATGATCTCAAAAACTTCGCCACGAAGGATGATCTGCAAAATACCGAAACAAGAATTATCAAACGAATCAATGCGGTGCACGACGAAGTGATTGTCAATCGCGGAGCGTTTTTGCGGCACGCGAGCGGGAAGAAAGAGTGGGAGCATGATTTGTAAAACTTTTGAATTTAAAATTCAGCCCTTCACAATCTTGAAATAAAAAAATTCACAAACAAAAACAAATTTGTCCGCCATCACCCAAAATCCTTCTCGCGATGTCTTGATTGTCCGCATGCCTCGCATGCTGGAACTCGAAGTTTTTGAATTAAAAAACGATTATCCCGAGGCGCTGGAATCCAAAAAATACGCGAATTTTCGAAAAGAATATTCCCGATGGAAAGATGATGAGCTAATTTCGCGGTTGCGCATTCTTTGCATGAATTCAAAAAGAAACCGTCACGAGGCGATTGCGGTTTACGATGAATTCGTTTCGCGCTGACGCGCAACAAGATTTTTAAGTTTCCAATTTTCAATTTACAAAATAAATTCTGATTTTCAATTTTTGGAAATTTAAAATTAAGTTTTAAAAAATATTTGAAAATTGAAAGTTAGTAGATTGAAAGTTTTATCAACACAGTGACTAAAAAATATTTACTTCTCGGTTGTGTTTTTATTATCGCGGCGCTTGCGGTTTTAGATTTTGATTTCAGTCTCGCGGCTGATAAATTTTCGCATCTCAAAATTTCACTTCTGCTTTTTGTGTTGATTGTCGCGATCCGCCTTACTTTTCGCACGCATCTTTCCGAAGCAGTTGCGTTGGTTCTCAGCTTGCGGGATGTTTTTGTGATCGGGATTCTGAAAGAGTTGATCGACGGGGCGGGTTTCGGCAATCCAGAGATTTCGGATCTTCTCGTAAATTTAATCGGGATTGCGATTCCGTTCGCAGGGCTGTTTTTCGCGGAATTTCTCGGTATCGGTTACGAAACCTTCGTGCATGATTTCACAAAAAAAATTCATCCTTCGCTTCAGCAGATTCTCAAAAATGAAAAAAACTATTTTCGACGACAGCTCGAT
>JAHISY010000092.1 GCA_018817365.1 Patescibacteria group bacterium
GCGGAGAAGATTTGAAAACTGCTGAAATCGAGGGCGGTGAAGTTTTGACGGAGGAGGAAGCAGAAGTTGCCGAACCGGCAGAAGGCGAAAACGAGACGACGGTCGAATAATTTATTTCAAAATTTGAAATGAATCTCAAAGGCAGTTTTGTCGCTCTCATCACTCCGTTCGACTCGAAAGACGAGATTGACGAAGCGAAGTTGCGCGAGCTTGTGAGCTGGCAGATTGAATCTGGAACGGACGGAATCGTGGCTGTCGGAACGACTGGCGAATCGGCGACGCTTTCGAAAACAGAGCACCGCCAAGTTTTGGAAATTGTGATTGACGAGGCGAAAAAGCGAGTGCTGATAATCGCCGGCACCGGCTCAAACGCTACGCGCGAGGCGGTAAGTCTCACGGAGTTCGCGAAAAAAAAAGGCGCGGATTTCGGACTTTCAATTTCGCCGTATTACAACAAACCCACGCAAGACGGCATCATCGCCCATTATTTGAAAATCGCGGAAGTCGGACTGCCGACGATTCTTTACAATGTGCCGGGCAGAACCTCGCGGAATGTCGAGCCGGAAACTACGCTCGCGCTCGCAGGAAACCCGAATCTTGTCGGGATCAAGGAAGCAAGCGGCAACCTCGAGCAAGTTCGGAAAATTTGCGAGGGGAAGCCCGCTGATTTTGCGGTGATTTCGGGAGAGGACGCGCAGACAGTTGAGATTATCAAGCTCGGCGGGAGCGGCGCGATCGGGGTGGTGCAGAATGAGCTTCCGAAAGAAATGAAAGCGATGATTGATTTCGCGCTCGCGGGAGATTTCGAAAAAGCGGAAGCGATCAATACAAAATTCGCGGAGCTGATGAATTTAAATTTCGTGGACAACAACCCGATTGACGTGAAATGGATTCTCGCCGAAATGGGGAAAATCGACTACGCAGTACGACTGCCGCTGACCGAGCCGAGCGAAGAGAACAAAAAACGAATCCGCGCAGAACTGGAGAAATTGGGGCTGGTTTGACCGCTCCCAGAAAGTTGGTTTCAGTCCTCCGAAACGGTAAACTCATCCGGCTTTTTATTTTTAACTTTTTTGAAATGTTTTCTTTTCGTAAATTTTTGCTCGGATTTTTAATTTTTCTCCTCGCGGGAAATCCGGCTTTCGCGTTTTTTAACGACGTGGAAGACGGAGAGCTCGCGCCGGAGGTGATTGAATTTTTGCGAGAGCGGGAAATCGGGGAGACGAGCGCAAACTTTTATCCTCGCCGACCAATCACGCTCGTGGAATTTCTCGCGATGGGGTTCGCGGCGGCGGAAGTTGTCGATTTGCCGAAAAATGTTGCGAGCCGTTTCGATGATGTCGCGGCGGGAGATTGGTTCGCGCCGTTCGTGGCGAAAGCGGAACAGTTCGGATTACTCGAGGATTTTCAGGGAGAGAAGCTATTGCCGAACCGTTCGCTCGCTCGGGGGGAGGCGGTGAAGCTCGGATTGGAGATTTTCGGAATCGGCGTGCCGATCACGCCGTCAGAGGAGGAATTTGGTTTTCAGGATTTGCGGAAATCCCACCGACTCGCGCGCTTCATTTTTCGCGCGCTGAAGGCGGGGCTGATTGATCCGATTTCGGATGAAAATTTTGGAATGACGAGGCGAATGAACCGGGCGGAAGCAGCGCAGTTTTTTTATAACCTCGCGAACTTCGAAGAAGGCGGCGGAGTCACGATCGTCGTGCAAAACGGGCTAACTTCAAACGTACCCGGCTGGTTGCTTTTTGAAACGGTGTGGCAAGAAGCGGTGGAAAAATTTCTTTTCGAGGAAAAAGTGAACGAGCGGAAAATGCTTCACGAGGCTTTGCAGGGGGTGATCGAATCGCTTGATGATCCGCATTCGGAATTTTACACGCCGGAACAAACGCGACTGCAGACAGGAAATCTTTCGGGAGAGATTGAAGGAATCGGGGTTTATATCGAAAAAGACGAGGAAGGTCGGGGGGTACTCGTGATTGCGCCGATTTTCAATTCACCGGCGGATCGAGCCGGTCTGCGAGCGGGAGACGTGATCACTTCCGTGGATGGCGAATCGCTCGCGGGGCTATCGCTCGCGGAGGCAGCGAACCTCACGCGCGGGGAAGCGGGTTCGACGGGAGTTTACGGAATTTTGCGGGATGAAAAGGAGTTTGAAGTAGAGATTCTCCGCGAAAAAATCAAAATCGATTCGATCTCGGTGGAGTTTCGGAATCGGATCGCGATCGTCGACATCAATCAATTTACTTCAAATCTGCCGGAAGATTTCGCGAAAATCGCGGCGCAAATTCTAGAGCAGCACCCAGAGGGGATTATTCTCGACTTACGGAACAACGGCGGGGGACTTGTAAATTCGGCAGTAGATTTGCTCGGCTACTTTTTGCCGGAAGGAGCGATCGTGGCTTCGCAGAAATTCCGACCGGGACTCGAAAGTTACAATATCGACTACCGCACTGCTCGTAAACCGACCCTCCACGGTTTCCGAACTTTGGTTTTGGTCAATCAAGGGAGCGCGAGCGCGAGCGAAATCGTAGCGGCGGCGCTGCAAGATCACAATGTCGCGTCAGTCGTCGGTGAGCAGACTTTTGGGAAGGGGACAGTGCAGGAAATCAGTTTTTTCGAAGACGGGACGGCGCTGAAATTGACAGTCGCGCACTGGCTCTCGCCGCGGCAGCAGCCGATCGAGGGGAATGGCGTCACGCCC
>JAHISY010000093.1 GCA_018817365.1 Patescibacteria group bacterium
GAACCGCTCTCTATTTTTAATATGCGTCTGCTTCACTTTTTGATGCGCTATAATTTCTACCGACCACACCACTCGCTGGATAACAAAACTCCAGCCGAAATCTTCATTGGCAAAAAGTCCAGGATGTATTGGACGCATACACGCGTGTTCATTTTTTGAAAATTCTGCTAGAATTAAGTTCCAAAAAAGTCAGATAGTTTTTCATGCCTCCCAAAAAGATAAAACGCGTTGCATTCATCGGTCGTTTCCAGCCATTTCATCGCGGGCATCTTTCGGTGATCGAAGACTTGCTGCCGAAGTTTGATCAAATTTTGGTCGTGATCGGTTCGTCCGACAAATTTCGCACTCCCGAAAATCCGTTCACAGTCGGCGAACGCCATGCGATGGTGAAAGCGACGCTCGATGATCTCGGAGTGAAGCCGGACAAATTTAAAGTCGTGCCGCTGCCCGATGTCGACGACGACGAAAAATGGCCGCGGTACGTCATCAAAACTTGCCCTGAATTTGAAGCGGTGGCGATCACCGATAACTCGCGGGTGGAGGGGCTTTTTCGCAAATTTACAAAAAAGAAAATTATCAAGACGAAGAAAAAATACGCGATTTCCGCGACGAAAGTTCGTGAAGAAATCGTGCGCGGAGCGGATCTGCAAAAATATTTGCCGCAGCCGGTGATTGCCTTCCTCCAAAAAATCGGCGCCGCCCGCAAAATTATTGACATCATTGAAGAAGAGGAAGCGAAGGCAGAAGAGGGCGAAGAATAATTCTTTTTTAGTTCGTAGCTGGTAGCTGGTAGCTGGTAGTTGGTATTTTTTAGAACTTCCTAAACGGTTCAGAAACTCATCCTCCTAATAGCTTCTTCGTTTCTGCTTCCCGCCCGTATTTTTCCGCAACCGCGAAAATATCATCTCGAATCCGCTCGCCGAAACCGGTGAGATTCGCGACGACGACCGCACCTTTTTCAATTTCGCCGGTTGCGAGCGCTTTTTGGATTCCCGCGAGCACTGTCCCGCCGACGAACTGCGGAAAAAGATTTTCTTCGCGAATCAATTCCAATTCGGCATCGAAAATATCCTCCTCTCGCACGCCGATCGCGCCGCCTCTGCATTCTGCGAAAACCGCGAGTGCCTCTTTTCCGCTGCCCGGATTGCCGATCGCGATTGATTTCGCGATTGTTTCGAATTTTTTCAGCGGTCGGATTTCCACCTCTTCTAATTTTTTCCCTTTTTTTACCTCTTCCCACGCCGTGACGACCGGGCTGCAGGTGTCGGGCTGCACGCCGAAAATGCGGTGCGGATTTTCAAAAAGTTTTAACTTTTTTAAGTCGTTGATGCCTTTATTCGCTCCGCAAAGCAATGCCGCCGTGCCGATCGGATAAAAAATATTTATCTCGCGGTCGAGCTCGATTTCTTTCGCAATCTGCAGCGCAATCTCGCTGCCGCTTGTTTTTGAGCCCTCTTTGTAAAATGGGCGGAGAGTGTTATTCGGCACGAAACAGCGTTCCGGCTGACCGGAGAGGCGGGCGGCTTCATTGATTTTTTGGCAGTCGCTGACCGAGCGGACGAGGCACTCGTCGAAATTCGCGTCAAGCTCAAGGATTTCTGAATCCTCGCCGAGCTGTTCACGAATGGCATTTTTTTTACACTCGCCGAGCGAACGGGGGATGTAAACACGACACGGCAAGTCGTTCGTTCGCGCGAGATACGCGGTCGCAATCGCGAGATTGCCGGTCGAGGCGACAAAAACTTTTTCGAAATGACCGAGCTCAAGCGCGCGGTTGAAGGCGAGCGTTGCCGGTCGGTCTTTGAAGCTGCGGGTCGGATTGGCTTTTGCGAGATCGAGTTTGAAAAAAAGTTCAATGCCAAGTTCTTTTCCGATTTTCCGCGAACGAACGAGCGGGGTGTACGGTCGATCGATAATTTTAATTTCGTTCACCGGCTGGAGTTCCCGCAACCGCCAAAAAGTTTCCGGTCGCACAGCGACTTCTTGCGGTGTGAGAATTTTTGCGATCGCTTCGTAATCGAACTCAATTTCGAGCGGACCGAGGCAGCCGTTGTAACAAAGATTCACGACGGTCGTGCCGCGCTCTTCTTTCAACTGCTCGAAGGAATATTTTTCTCCGCAATTCAAACAGCGCAGACCAATCGCGAACTTCGGTTTTTCGGCGGTAGTGAGTTTGGCATCCATTCTTTCAGAAAAATTAAAAAATTAATTCAGATCTGCTTCTGCGGGAGAAATTTTCACGCCGCGCGCGGAAATGTATTTTTCCGCTTCGTCGAGGACTACCGGCGCGCCTTCGATCGAGAGAATGAGCCAGCCGCCGTCGGCATTCACATCGGCTCGGCGGATATTCGCGGTGAGGTTGAATTTTTTGATCACATCCGAGATGACCGGCTCTTTCACGAGATTTTTGGGGAATTCCAAGCGGAATTCGCGAGAGATGGGTTCAGCCATTTTGGGTAGGGTTAAAAGCTTGTCCTCACTAAAGTGGGGACTTGTCCCCGCGACCTGTTCTCCGAAATCCGCCGCGGCGAATGAAGGATGGAAAGCGGGGGAATAAAAAAGCTCTCGGACTGAGAGCTTGTTTTTCGCGTAAAAAAGCAAGCCCTCAGTTTGAGAGTTGCATCATCATTCCGTTTGCGAGGAGCAGGGAAAACATCGTCTGTATTTTAACTTCTTTGAAAAAGAATGCAAATTGAGTTAAAATTGAAAAGATGAATATCATAGCTGCTTCTTCTCGAGCTCGAGACTGTCGCCCCAAAACTAAAAAGTTTTGGAATGATGAAGTGATAGCGACTTTGAATGCGAGGATAAATGATAAGGAAATTCCCGCAAAGCAAGCTTATGCAATACTTGATAAAAGAATTGAGAAAAGATTAGGAAAGTCTAAATGAAGTTTGAAATTTTTTACAAAACTACCGCGTTAAAAGACTTGGAAGATATTTCGGTATTTCTTTTTGAGAAAACTGGTTTTGCTAACTTTGCAAAGGACTATATTAATAGTATTAAAAGTCAAATAGAAATTTTAGGTTTTTATCCCGAGATGGGTTTTTGGGTAGACGATGTTGGTTTATTATCTCAAGATTTTCGAGGTTTAGTTTTAGGTAATTATGTGGTTTACTACAAATATGATGGCAAAAGGATTGTGATTTTTCATATTTGGTATTCTAAAAAATCTTTTCCAAATTTGAATGAATGAATTTTCAATTCTCGGAATTTTTTTATTCGCTTTCGCCGCGCTCGCTTTTTTCGTGCACTCGAAATTCAAACAGCTCGAAAAACCGATCGATGATTCCTCGCAAAAATTAATGCTTGAGGTGATCGAAAATTTAAGGAAAGAGATTAATCACACTTCGGGAGAAAGAAGGAAGGAAACGCTTCAGACTCTC
>JAHISY010000094.1 GCA_018817365.1 Patescibacteria group bacterium
GTTGTATCGAATAAATGTTTCGCAACCTTTCTCAAGTAACGGTCTTATCGTCTCAGAAACATGCTCACCTTTTTTGGATGTAACTACAGTACAATTACCTTTATTGTCTCGATCCCAAAGGAAGTAGCATACACCGCCTTTAATCTGAACTCCTGGAAAACAATCACTCGCTTCTGGTAAATCAATTAATTTTCTTATACTGGTATCATTAAGCATACTGTCTCTAAAATTATCCAACCCTTTACCACCAGAATACCAGCGGGCAGGGATAATCATCGATAAATATCGCGGATTAAGTTTCTTAGCTTGCTCTACAAATTTATGGTAGATAGGGACTGCACTAGTGCCAAAACCACCATCATTCAATTGGTACGGAGGATTTCCGATGATTACATCAAATTTCATATTTTTAAATATTTTATTTGGTTCATACGTATGGATAAACCGATAGGCATGTGTTTCTAGTAAATCACCTCGGTCATATTCTGATTTATTTGCATTGCAATACCTACATTTATCATTCACCCATGTGTGCTCCGTACGGTCGAAGATAATATTACCTTGTTTATTTTTGAAATCGTCACACACCGAATACTTTCCGTTAGCTGTCTTTGAGCAATAAACACTTCTTCGAGAAAGTAATGATGTAAGTTCCGTAATAGCAATACCGAACAACTGATTCTGATAGATATGATTGAGTCGTTCTTGATGATCTGGAATTTCTTTTTCTAACCCGATCAATAGGCGCTTAGCAATTTCCCGAAGAAAGACACCTGACTTGCTCACCGGATCAAGAAACTTAGTATCTTTATTCTGCCACAGATTGCTCGGTAACATATCGAGTATCTCATTTACTAAGCTGGGCGGCGTAAAAACTTCATCATTACTTAAATTAGCAAGACATGAAAGTACGTCGGGATTGTAATTAGTCTGCGGCACTATCAGTTAATTTTAAAAAGTGGGTTAACGGAAATTCTTTTACTGAGTTAGGTATAAAACTAGGTGTACCCAAATCAGAATCCTTTATTTCATTAAATAGATCATAATTTTTATTATCTTTTGGGATAAGCTCAGCAAATATGTAGTCACTTCTTTTTATCATGCTGCCCCTCACAAGTGACCAATTTGAAAAAATTATTGGCTGAATATTTTGACCTACGGTTTTTAATGTTAATGCATCGCCCCAAAGTATATTTCGGTTAAGTATAAATCGAATAGAGTCTTTACATTCTTCTTTGCATTTATCTTTGTAAAGTAAAGTATATTTTTCATCAAAGATTTTAAATAGCCTCTCGCAGCAGTTTTTTACATTGTCCTCCAAAATATCAACACCATAAATACTCGAGATAGCAATAACTGAATACCTTTCAAACTCTAATTGATTTTTTTTGTATCGACCTTCTACTATTTGCAATTTTCGTCTCAGCACTTCAACAAGAAAATTCCCGGTTCCGCAGGCGGGCTCAAGAAAATTAGAGTCTATATTTTCTGTTTCCTGTTTTACAAGATCAAGCATAGCGTTGACCTCTCTTTCTGCAGTAAAAACCTCTCCGTGGTCGGTAACTCGTTGACGAGATTTAACTTGGTTGCTCCTGACTTTATTTTGCGCTTCTTTTGCAATTTCTAATTGTGGCATGTTTTGATTTTATCCCAAAAGTGGTTGAATCGCTTAACCGAACCCGCCCCAACTAAAGCTTTGAGCTTTATTCTTTTTTCTTAATCCTTTATTCTCTCTCTGTGAACCTTATTAAAACTCAAGACTTCGCCCTTCGACAGGCTCAAGACTTCGCCCTTCGACAGGCTCAAGACTTCGCCCTTCGACAGACTCAGGACTTCGCCCTTCGACAGACTCAGGACTTCGCAGAAAGTCTCGCGAGAAAGGCGGGCGAACTTCTGTTAAAAAAATTCGGCAAAACAAAAATCGTAACACAAAAAGGCGTGGCAGATTTCGCGACGGATGCCGATCTGGCGAGTGAAAAATTGATCATCCGTGAAATTAGAAAACATTTTCCCGATGACGGAATAATCGCGGAAGAAACTGCTTCCAACTGCCAGAAAGCGACATTCGCGAATGTCGCCTCCTGGGTCATAGACCCCCTCGACGGCACGAAAAATTTTCATTTCGGAATCCCGTTTTGGTGCGTTTCGATCGCGTTGCAGCGCGAGGGAGAATCGGTGGTGGGGGTTGTTTTCGCACCGCTCGTGAATCAGCTTTTTTCGGCGAGAAAAGGCGGGGGGGCGACACTGAACGGAAAAAAAATCCGGGTGAGTGAAACTGCGAAGCTCGCGGATTCTCTCGTCGTGGTGGAAATTCCGCGGCGGCACACGAGCGGAAAACGTTTCGAGAAAGATGTGGCGACATTCACGGATTCGCTGAAAAAAGTGCGGCGGGTGCGCGCGTTCGCGGCGGCAGCGTACGATCTTTGCCTCGTGGCGCGCGGAGCGGTGGACGGCTACCTCGATTTTTCGCGGAGCACGAAAATCTGGGATGCGGCGGCGGGCGAATTAATCGTGCGCGAAGCGGGAGGAATGATCACGGATGTTACGTTGCCCGATTTTAAATTTCCGAATGTTTCGGTTTTGGCGAGTAATGCGAAACTGCACGCGCAGTTCAAAAAGTTGCTGTAAAACCCATTTCCTCGTAAAATTCGCGAACCTGCTTACTAGCAGACATATCCGTTCGGGAGTAGCTTCCACCTTCGCTCAAGCTACGGCGGACATGTCCGCTTTCAGAGAACGAGTGGTAAGGCATTCGGCTGTTGCTTCATTTAACATCACATCTCATCACACTCGGGAGTAGCTCAGTGGTAGAGCGTTCGGCTGTTAACCGAAATGTCGCGGGTTCGACCCCCGCCTCCCGAGCCATCTAACCTTTCAATCTAACCTTTCAAATGGAACCAAAACAAGTCACCATCTCGATCGTGATTTTGAACCTCATCTTCATCGCAGTTTTCGTTTGGCTCGCCCACACCACGATTTTTGATCACTGGCTCACAAGCAAAGTCCTGCCGAATCTCTGCACCGAAGAACAGGCTGATGGAAAAGTGGTTTTTACTTTTTGTGAGGAAGAGCCAACCGAATAAGCTGCTCGCAAAGTTCGGGAAATTCAATCCCCGCCGCCCGCGCCTCTTTCGGGTAGAGAGAATTTTTCGTGAAACCCGGCAGCGTGTTTGTTTCGAGAAGATAAATTTTATTTTTTTGGAGAATGAAATCCGTCCGCGAAAGGTGCCGCAATCCCAAAACTTGATGCGCCTTCTTCGCGAGAGTTTGCGCCTCGCGAGTCAATCGCGGGGAAATGCGAGCCGGCACGATTTCCTCGCAAAGTTTCGGATCGTATTTCGCGTGAAGATCGAAAAATGTTCGTTTCGGACAAATCTCAATCGGCGGCAGCGCGAGCAGTTTGCTCTGTGGTGAGCTTGTCGAACCGCTTTCTAGTTTTTCGAGAATACCGACTGAAATTTCTACGCCGCTCAAAAATTCTTCGACCACCGCATCATCTCCGAACTTCCACGCTTTTTCTAAAGCCGGCAGCAACTCGGATTTTTTTTGGACAATGGAAGCTCCGAAGCTGCTCCCCTCGGTGGCAGGTTTCACGAAAACAGGCAGACCGAGTTTTTTTTGAATATTTTCAACAGCCCGCGAATCGAATTTCGAAGCTACGAAATCTCGCGCCACCGGAAGTTTATTTTTCCGGAAAATTTGTTTCGCGGAAATTTTGTCGAAAGAATTCAGCATCCCCCGCATCCCACTGCCGACAAACGGGATTCCGAGAAATTCGAGCAGCCCTTGAATCGAACCGTCCTCTCCGCCGCGACCGTGCAGCGCAGGGAAAACCACGTCGATTTTTTTGGCGGAGCGAATAAAACCGGCGAGATTTTTCGCGGGATCGAATCGCCGAACTTCGAACCCTCTTTTTCGCAGCGCGCTCGCGACCGCTCTGCCCGATTCGAGCGAGACTGAATGTTCGGCTGAATTTCCTCCCGCGAGAACCGCGACTGTTATTTTTTTCTTCACGAAATTATTTTAGCTGAAGATTGCGGAGAAGCTCGACCAAAATCTCGGTGAACTCATAAACCTCACTCTCCCGAATTTTTTCATTTGAACGGTGGCATTCTTCCAAATCGCCCGGTCCGAAACCCACCGTCGGAATTCCCCGCGAACGGAGCACTCCCCCGAAAGTGAAAGCCGGCATCCCGATAATTTTTGGTTTTCGGTGGGTAACTTTTTGAACCGCGCGCAAAGTTGATTGTACGATCGGAGATTTTTCGAAAGTTTCGGAGGAAGGCAGTTCAGTCAGAATTTCGAATTCGAAATTGCGGACTTTCCATTTTCGCACTTCTGCTTTTGCGAGTGTTGTTAATTTCTGCAAAATTTTCGTTTTCGATTCATTCGAGGGGTAGCGAATGTCGAGCAATGCTTCCGCTTCGCCGGGAATCACATTCGCTGCCTCGCCCGCGTGGAAAGCCCCCACCGAAATCGTCGCTGGCGTGAGCAGCTTCTCGCGTTTTTTGAATTTCAGTTTCCGAACATTTCGCAAAAAATCTTCAAGAATGAAAATCGCATTTTTAGATTTTTCGGGAATCGATCCGTGCCCCTGCTTGCCGAATGCGCGAACGCGAAGATGCACCACCCCTTTTTCGGCGATTTCAATCTCGCGATTGTTGCCGCACGAGTCGGGAATCACCGCAGCCACCGGTCGGAAAATTTTTTTCGCGAGCAAAAAATCCATCCCGAATTTATTCCCCCGCTCCTCGTCGGCGACTGCCGCAAACACGATTTTATTTTTCAGTTTGTTCTCAATTTTTTTCAAAATTTTCGTGGCAAGCAGCATCCCCGCGAGCGGCGATTTATTGTCCACCACTCCCCGACCGGTCAAAAAATTTTCTTGCCTCGAGCGAAGTCGAGATGTCCGAGCAAGTCGAAACGGATCTGTCCGCCACCCCTCCCCTGCCGGCACGATGTCGGAATGCGCCGCGACGAGAATTTCAGGAAGTCGCGGATTGCCCAAACTCCACACGAGATTCGTCCGTCCGCCCTGTTTCTCGAATTTTTGAAAGCGAATCCCCCACTTCTTCA
>JAHISY010000095.1 GCA_018817365.1 Patescibacteria group bacterium
GACAATTTTTTTCGCTTTTTCGAAACCCCCATCGAGATAAACGGCGCCGAGCACCGCTTCAAAAACATTCGCAAGCAAGTACGGTTTCTCCGCCCCGCCCGATCGGGCTTCTCCTTTCGATAATTTCAGATGTTTGCCAAAATCCAACTCCGCGGCAACTTCCGCGAGCGTCTCGCCTTTCACGAGAGCGGAACGGAGCGCGGTGAGCTCACCTTCCGGTTTTTTGGGAAATTTTTGAAAAAGAAATTTCGTGACAATCAATTCCAAAACCGCGTCCCCGAGAAACTCGAGCCGCTCGTTGTGCTCCGAAACTCCGTGATTTTCATTTACGAAGCTCCGATGCACGAAAGCCGTTTCGAGCAGCGCAGAATTTTTAAATTCGTGCGCAAGCTTTTTTTGGAGATCTTTCATTTTTCAAATTCTAATTCTTTTTTCGCGGAAGATAAAACTCCGTTCACAAGCCGGCGGGATGAATCGTCGGAATAGTTTTTAGCGATTTCCACGAATTCGTTGAGTGTGGCTTTCGGCGGAATGTTGAACTCGCCGAGAAATTTCAACTCCGCCAGCCCAACCAAAAGAACCGCGGCATCGAGTTTTGCGATTTTGTGAAACGGCCATTCCGGCGCGAGCTGCTCAATCCACGCTTTGAGTTCGGCGGAATGATTAAAAGTAGCTTCGAGCAGCGCGCTCGCGAAATCTTTTTCAAAAGGCAGCCCAGACTCCGCGATATTTTTTTCAAAAATTTCCAACCACCCCTCGTCGACCCCGCGAAACTCACACTCGAAAACAGTTCGCATCACCGCCTCCCGAACCGCTCTCCGATTAGCCGCTGGCATAATTCAATTCTTAATTATCAATGTGCAATAAATTTAGATTTGGCTTTTTGGAAAAAGCATTAAAAATTGTGCATTATAAATTGCAACATTGCGTCTATGCTTTCACTTTTTGAATTTTTTTCTCATCTTTTTTGGCAAAATCAATCACCACTCTTCCGCGATAGTAGCCGCAAATCAAGCAAGCAGTGTGTGGACTGCGTGGCTGCTGACATTTCGGACAGGCAACCGTTTTGGTAAGGTTATTTAGCCTTTTTAATTCTCCCCGCTTCCATGTGGAGTACCGACGATTCCCACGAGCAGTAGAAGCGCGACGTTTGGGGACGGGGTGTTTGGCCATTTTTCGTGGAAATTAAAGTTAAACTAGTTTAGCTTTTTTGGCGGCTTTGTAAAGTTCGAATTTCGTGAGAATCAATCCACCGAGTGTGAGAACAAAAATCGTAAGTTTCAGAATTCCACCGAATCCGGGGATCAAACCGATCGCGGCGAAAATCACCGCACCCGCCGCAAGCGCGAGCAGCTTTCGAGGATAACTCGTTTCTTTTTTCTGCTTGAAAATCAGCGAACCCGCCGTGAAACCGACAAGCGCTCCTGCAGTCAAGAGCGCGAGAATCCACGCCACGATGAGAATCCCGCCGAGCCACACTCCGAGCATTGTGATAAAAAGCAAAATCGCTACGAGCGGCGCAAAAAGCGCCAAAACTCCCGCGAGCAAACTCCACCAAAATTTTTCGCGAATCACGCTCGCGAAAGTCGCGGTGGATTTTCCGAGAATCGCGAGCAAAGCAGCACCCGCCACGAAACCGATCAAAAGCGTGAAAAGTTTTCCCGCAAAATCGAACCGCTGTCCCACTCCCGCAAAGCCGGCAGCAGTTTTTTTGAAGTCTTTTCTTTCGACCGAAGAAGCCACTCCTGTCGGAATTTCAATTTCCGCATCGGAAAAATAAGTGAGCTTACCAGCGATTTTCGCACTCTCGCTGAAATTAATTTTTTTGCCCACTCGAATCTCCGCATCCCCGCCAACTTCTCCTGCGAAATTAATCTCATCTCCAATAAGCTGAAGGTCGCCCCCCACGCTGCCGACGAAATTCAACATTCCGCCCGCGATACTCGCATCACCCGCAATTGCAGAATTTTCCGTAAAATTGACCACGCCGCCCGCGAGTACCGCATCCCCGCCGACTGAACCAACGAGGGTAATCACGCTGCCGAGTGCGCGCAAATCATCGCCAATCTCGGAAGTAATCGTGAGCGCGCTCCCCGCCGCCACGAGGTCGTTTGAAACTTTTTTATCGACATTTACAATCGCGCCCGCAAGATAAGCGTCATCCGAAATGGGGGTTTTCAGCTCGACCAATTCTCCCGCAGAATAAAAATCATTCCCGATTGTGATCGATACTGCCGACCTTTCGAAACCTTTCGCGAGAACAGAAGTAGGAAAAACAAACAGAACAGTGACAAAAAGAAGTTTGATTGCGGTTTTCATTTTTTGGAAAGTTACCAAGGTTACCAAAACAGTGAAAATTTTAGCAAAATTATCCGCGGCGTGTTATTTTCTTTGCGTGAATTTCGAGGAAATGAAATCGCGAATTGCAAAATTGAAGCGCGCGAAAAACGCGATAATTTTGGCGCACAATTACCAACTGCCGGAAATTTATGATGTGGCTGATTTCATCGGCGACAGTTTCGAACTCGCGATGCGAGCCCGCGCGACAAATGCAGAAATTATTGTTTTCGCGGGAGTGAAATTTATGGCGGAATCAGCGAAAATTCTGAATCCAGAAAAAAAGGTGCTGTTGCCTGATCTCGCTGCCGGTTGTCCGCTCGCCGATTTTGCGACAGCGGAAAAATTACGGGAGCGAAAAAAAGAATTCCCGGAAGCTGCAGTAGTGGCATATGTGAATTCGAGCGCGGCGGTAAAAGCGGAAAGCGACGTGTGCTGCACTTCCGCAAACGCGGTGGAAATTTGCCGGAAGCTGTCCGCGCAACAAATTCTTTTCGTGCCGGATCGAAATCTCGGCGAGTGGGTAGCGGAGCAACTGCCGAAAAAAAAGATAATTTTGTGGAACGGACATTGCTATGTGCATTCGAAAATTTCGGCAGAAACGGTCGCGGCAGCGAAAAAATTGCATCCTCAGGCTGCCGTCCTCGCTCATCCCGAATGTCCGCGAGAAATTCGCGAACTCGCGGATGAAGTCCTCGGAACCGGCGGGATGCTGAAGTTTGTGAAAAATTCGGCAGCAATAAAATTTTTGATTGGAACAGAGAGTGGGATGTTGGAAAAATTGCGGCGAATGACCAGCAGCAAAAAATTCTTCGCGCTCGGCGGTGAATGCCTCACGATGAAAAAAATCACGCTTGCAAAAGTTTTGCACTCGCTGGAAAACGACAAATTCGAAATCGAAGTAGAAGCGGCAATCGCGGAAAAAGCGCGCGAAAGTTTGGAGAGAATGATCAAGTTGACGGGAAAATAAAACTTCACTAAACTCTTCCGGCTATTTGTTTTTTAATTTTTTGAATTGCTGACAATCCGCCTCGCTCGCGTGGGAAGAGAAAATCTCCAGAAATTCCGGCTTGTAGCGCAAGAAAAAACGAAAAGCCCGAAATCCGGAAAAGTGGTGGCAATCGTGGGTAGTTACGATCCGATTAATACCGAGAACAATCTCATTTTCGATGCGGAAAAAATCGAGCAATTCATCAAAAATGGAGCTGAACTGAGCGATACCGTCGCGCGGCTTTTATTGAAAAATGGATTCAAAAAGGAACTCGCTGAGAAATTCGTAAAAAAATACACGAAGCAAAAATCGAAGAAGGCCAATACCGAAGAAGCAGTCAAGCCTGTGGAAAAAGTCGCTGCCGATAAACCCGGCGAAAGTGAAACTTCGACTGAGCCGACGACGGACGAGCATGCTGCCGAAAAACCGAAAGCGGAGGAAGCAGCTCCCGCAGCGGCTGAACCGATAAAAAAAGCGCCCGCTGAGACATCTGAATCCGCGAAAACCGAAACACCGCCAGAAGATAAATCCAAAAAAGATTCCTGACTCCACTTCTTACTAACTCGCTCCTTAATTTTTAATCCTATTCCCAATGAGTGATGAAGCAACTACTGCTGCGAGCAGTGATCCCACCACCGGTCATGATAAAGATTTTCTTGAGGCGACGGTAAAAGCCATTGTCGATCACCCCGAGGATGTCATCGTCGAAAGGACGGTGGATGATCTCGGGGTGCTGATCAAACTCCGCGTGAATGAAGCAGACATGAGCAAAATCGTAGGGAAGGAAGGTCGCACCGCGAAAGCTCTTCGCACGCTTCTTCGCTTAGTCGGTTCGAAATTTGATCAGCGCGTTAATTTGAAAATCCTCGAACCGGACGGCAGCGAGCGCCGCGCGGAGACTGAGAAAGAAGTACCCGCCGCGACAAAGAAAGTGAATTCGCCTGCCAAACCAGCAGTCGCTAAATCAAAAGAAGGTCTGTCTCCAAAATCCGGAGCGAAGGAGGAAGCCTCGGCAAAGGAGGGCGAAGAAGCAGCTGGCGCTTTTGAAAATGTGATTTAAAGCGGTTAAACTTGAAAAGGATTTTCGATTTATTTAACTTTACGGAAATGCCTTTCGACTTCATTCCTAACGCGATGGCGCAAAGCGGTGTGAACTACACCAACCTTGAGCAGCTAAATCTCAGCGATGTAGTTTATCTTTTTGCAGCGCTGGCAATCCTCGGATCCGGCGCGTTGGCGATTATTTTTATTTTCTTCGGCGGCTTTTCTTTCATCCTCTCGGGTGGCGACGAAGCGAAGGTGAAGCAGGCCATCCACACGATTCGCTACGCCATCATCGGACTGGTAATTTCCCTCCTCTCGCTTGTTTTCGTGCCCTTGATCGGAAAACTTTTTGGGGTAAATTTCAATTTCTTCGATTTTGAGACTCTTTCGAACCGCATCAACACGCTCTTTGATCAATTCCGCGAAGAAGACTCCACGCCTACCACACTACAAACTATCCCTTCTGATCAAGTTGTTCCAGCCACTTCAAAAGAAATATTGCCTGAAGTTTCGCTCGACGAACTCGTGAAGTAATTTTCCGGTCATCGGTGCTAAAATTTCCCGCGTGAAAAAATTGGTGCTTCTCGACGGTCACGCGATCATCCACCGCGCTTTTCATGCCATCCAGCCTCTGAATACTTCGCAAGGCGAACTCGTGAACGCTGTTTTTGGTTTTACTTCAATGCTGCTGAATGTTTTGGAAATCGAGCGACCGGATTATCTCGCGATGGCATTTGATCGGAAAGGCAAAACTTTTCGCCATCATGCGGATGAAAATTACAAAGCCACGCGCGCGAAAACCGCGCCCGAATTGATCGGGCAAATTCGGCGAGTTTACGAAATTACGCGCGCATTCTCGATTCCGATTTTTTCAGGAAATGGTTTCGAGGCGGACGATTTGCTCGGTTCGATTTGCGAGCGGGCGAAGCACGAAAAAGATTTGAGTATCATCGTGGTGAGCGGAGATCGCGATTTGTTGCAGCTTGTGAATGGAAATGTGAGCGTGCATGATCTCTCCGGGGGGTATCGAAAATCGGTGAATTTCACGCCCGAAAAAGTAGTGGCGAAATATGGTTTTCCGCCGAAACTCATTCCCGATTTCAAAGGTTTGGCAGGAGACGCGAGCGACAATTTGAAAGGAGTGGCGGGAGTAGGAGAAAAAACTGCGCGGGACTTAATCTGCGAATTCGGCAGTCTCGAAGGGATTTACGAAAATCTCGCGAAGATTCGCGAGAGTGTGCGGATGAAATTAGAAAAAGATCGAGCGAATGCTTTTCTCTCGAAGCGGCTCGCGACAATTCGAAGAGACGCGCAAATCGAGTGGCGAATCGAAGATTGCCGACTGCAAGATTTTGACCACGAAAAAGTTTTGGATCTTTTCGCAGAATTGGAATTCCATTCGCTCAAAAAAAGATTCGAAAAACTTTTTCCGATAAAAATGGAAAGCGCAGGGAAAATTGAGCAGC
>JAHISY010000096.1 GCA_018817365.1 Patescibacteria group bacterium
GACTGCGCGCGCGCTCCGAAAATTTGGCTGCGTGTATCTCCACGCGATTGGCGGAGCGGCGGCTTTTTATGCGAATTCAGTCCACGAAGTTTGCGGCGTGGATTTTCTCGAAGAATTCGGAATGCCGGAGGCGATGTGGGAAATTGAAGTGGAAGATTTTTTGGGGATTGTGGGCGTAGATTCAAGCGGAGGAAAATTGTAATTGAGTTTATTTGCGGAACTTTTGTTTTGAACCCTGATTTTCCTGATGAAAGGATTGTCCTGATTGTGAAGCAAAAAGCACGTGCTGAAAATTCAGATTCGCGTGAAGGTTTGAATAGCGTATTTTTTAGACCACCATCTTCGCGGGAATTAGTGAGAGATGCTTTTCTGAATCCTAGAATCTACAGCACCACCTTCATCCTCTCCTTCCCCGCGAGGATTTTATTCAAAGCATTTACATAACTTTTTACACTCGCCACTACAATATCCGTGTGGCTGCCTTTGCCGGTGTAAGTTCGCCCCCCCTTCGCCCTTTGGGCTTCGGAGTGCAAGCCATCCGGCAAGGTCTCGACTTTCACCGCGACTGTTGCTTGCGCGTCGATTCCTTCACTCACGGCGTCCATTCGAAATTCCAATAGCTTCACTTTTTCGCCCACGATTGCATTTACCGCGGAATAAGCCGCATCCACTGGTCCTGTCCCGCGTGAAGTTTTGCGGAATTTTTTTCCGGCAGAATTCCTCAAAACCACTTCGGCGAAAGGTTTTTTCTTATTGCCGGCGATGACCTCGACCGTTTCGACTTTCCACTCCGCCGCCGCTTCGCTGATTTCATTCATCACGAGCGCTTCCAAATCTTCATCGAAAATTTCTTTCTTTTTGTCCGCCAGCATTTTGAAGCGATCGAAAGTTTTGTCGATTTCGTTTTGAGTTAGCTCGAAGCCGAGCTCGATCATCCGCGCGATGAGCGCCGCGCGTCCGGAGTGTTTTCCCAAAACCAAGCGATTCCGATCCAGACCGATGTCTTGGGCTTTCATGATTTCGTAAGTTTCTCGTTTCGCGAGAATGCCATGCTGATGGATGCCGCTTTCGTGCGCGAAGGCGTTCGAACCGACAATCGCTTTATTCGGCGGGACGACGAAACCGGTGAGGCTGCTCACCAGACGGCTTGTCCGATAAATTTCTTTCGCTTTCACATTTGTTTTCAGATTTTGAAAAACATCCTTCCTCGTTCGAATCGCCATCACGATTTCTTCGAGACTCGTATTGCCTGCGCGCTCGCCAATTCCGTTGATCGTGCATTCCACTTGTCGCGCACCGTTCCTCACTGCCTCGAGTGAATTTGCCACTGCGAGTCCGAGATCATCGTGGCAGTGAACCGAAATGGTCGCTCCGCGAATTCCGCGAACATTTTTTCGAATGCCTGCGATGAACTTTCCAAATTCAGCTGGTATCGCATAACCGACGGTGTCAGGAATGTTCAAAGTTTTTGCGCCGGCTTTCAGCGCGGTTTCGAGAGCCTGCCACAAAAATTTCGGATCGGAACGCGATGCGTCTTCGGGACTGAATTCCACATCGCCGCACAAATTTCGTGCGAACCTTACCATTTCCGCAATCTTCGCGAGAGCCTCCGCGCGCGAGATTTTCAGTTTGAATTTCAAGTGCAAATCGCTCGTCGCAAGGAAGGTGTGAATCCGTTTTTTGCGCGCGGGTTTGATTGCTTCGAAAGCGGTTTGAATATCTCGTTCCACTGCCCGCGCGAGTCCGCAAATTACCGGCTTTTTCACCGCTTTTGCGATTGCGTGAACTGCGCGGAAATCATCCGGCGAAGCAATCGGAAAGCCTGCTTCGATGATGTCCACGCCGAGTTTTTCGAGTTGCTGCGCGACTTTCAATTTCTCCTCGTGATTCAAACTCGCGCCGGGACACTGTTCGCCGTCGCGGAGAGTGGTGTCGAAGATTTTTACGGTGTTTTGTTGCATTTAAAAGAGGGGATTAAAAAAATTTTAAATTTCGAATTTTAAATTTTAAAACAAGATTAAATGTTTGAATTCATAAATTTTGAAATTTTAGGACGAGGACTCCCTCTCGGAAAAGTAATCAGTTCGTGGCTTTTCAAAATTAAAAAATTGGATAATTCAAAATTGTTTTAAAATTTGAAACTTTAAATTCAAAATCACATACATTTTAAACCAAAAACCCTCCCGAACCCGAGAAGGTTTTTAGAATTATTCCCAAATCCTTTATTTCACTTTTTTGTGCTCCAAAACGTGAAAGTGGTGACCAATCGCCCAGTGGGGAATCATCACGAAAAGACCGGTGATGATTTTCGTGAGCGGGGAGATGATGTACGCCGCATCGAAAGCCGCACTGAGAAAGAGCACGCTCATTAAATATTCGAGCAAGCCGTAAACTCCGGCGGATACGATCACGAGACCGATGAGGGCTGCGATGTAAACATAAACTGCTTTCATCGACTTGAAAGGGGTGGAGGACATATTTATAAATTTAAAAATAAAATAAAAAATAACGAGAGCGAATGCCCCCGTAAAGAAAGAGAGTATGAGGATGCCGTGAAAATTAGCGCCAACTTGCATCGGAAGTGATTTTAGGAAAGTTTTCTCCCGCGAGCAAATAAAATGTTCATCGGGTATTTTGCTAAAATATCCGTATGCAAAAAACAATTTCCGGCAGCGCGCAGATTTTCGCGCAAGACGACATCGACACTGATCTCATCATCCCCGCGAAATATCTCACGACCTCCGATTCCGCCGAGTTGGCGGAGCACGTTCTCGAGGCAATTGACGGAGGAAAATTAAAATCTGCCGAAAACCCGATCGTCGTCGCCGGCAACAATTTCGGCTGTGGCAGTTCACGCGAACACGCGGTGTGGGCACTCGCGGGAGCAGGAGTCGTCGCTGTCATCGCGGAAAGTTTCGCACGGATATTTTTCCGCAATTCTGTGAATTTCGGACTGCCGACTTTCGTGATTCCCGAAGCTTCCAAAAAGTTTTCTGAAAACGATGAAATCGAAATTGATTCGAAAAGTTCGAAAATCAAAAATTTGACGCAAAAAACTGAATTCGAGTTTCAGCCGCTGCCTGCATTTTTAAACCAAATCGTGGAAGCAGGAGGACTGCTGAATCAAATATAGATTTAATTTCTAATTTCTAATTTTAAATTTCTAAACAATTTTCAAGGTTTCAATTCTCAAATTATGAAATATGATCTCGAGGAGAGAACGAAGAAGTTTGCGGTTGCGGTGATTCGAGTTGTGAAAAAAATAAAATTAAGTTATCTCAACGAAAATATCATCCGACAGCTGCTTCGCTGCGCCACGAGCGTTGCGGCAAATTATCGCGAAGCAAATGCTGCAAGTTCTAAAAAAGATTTTCGTAATAAAATTTTCATTTCTCGGAAAGAGATCCAAGAAACCGAACTTTGGGTTGAATTGTTGGCAGAAACAAATCCTGAAGCCAAAACCGTTCTCCAAACATTATGGAAAGAAGCCCACGAATTAACTCTTATTTTTAATAAAATCTCAACAACTTTAAAGAATTGAGAAATTAGTAAATTTAAGAATTGTTTGAAAATTATAAATTAGAAATTGAAAATTATCTTAATCACTTTCCCACTTTGTCTCTCAATATTTTCAAAAATCACGGTATCCTCGGAATCAACTCGCGGAATTTGGAATATCTCCGCCCGTTTAACCGTAAAAAAGCGGTGCGGATGGCCGATTCCAAACTCGCGACAAAACAGTTTCTTTCTGCTCGCGGGATTCCCGTTCCAAAATTAATTGCTGTGATTCGCGACCACGCCGATTTGGAGAAATTTGATTTCAGCGCGCTACCCGATTCATTTGTTCTCAAACCGAACGCCGGTTATGGCGGGGAGGGAATTATCGTCGTCAAAAATAAAATTCTCGAAAGTTCCTCGACAGGCTCGGGAGAGCCGATGTGGCAAAAGGTCGGTGGCGGACAAATCACCGAGAACGAATTTCGCGAGCACGTGGATGACATTCTCGATGGAGAATTTTCAATTGCTTCGCTGCCCGACATCGCTTTTTTCGAGTCGCGCGTGAATTCTGTCGAATTCATTCCAAATTTAAAAGTCGAAGGTTTGCCGGACATTCGCGTGATCGTCCACAATCTCATTCCGGTGATGGCGATGCTCCGCATTCCCACGCCCGAGAGCGGCGGGAAGGCGAATGTGCATCTCGGCGGAATCGGTCTCGGCATCGATTTGGCTTCCGGCAAGACCACGCACGCGGTTCGCTTCAATAAACTTTTGAAAGAGCTTCCCGGCGGAATTCCTGCGTCCGGTCACGAGATTCCGCATTTTGACGAAATTCTAAAAATCGCGAGCGAGGCGCAAATTCACACGAATCTCGGCTATCTCGCCGCTGATCTTGTTGTCGATTCGAAAGAAGGACCGGTTTTGCTCGAAGTGAATGCGCGCGCCGGTTTGATGGTGCAGATCGCGAATCTCGCGCCGTTGAAAAAAAGATTGGAGCGGGTGAGGGGTTTGAAAGTAGAGTCGCCGGAAAAAGGCGTAAAACTCGGAAAAGAACTTTTCGGTAAATCGAAAATTAAAAAGAAAAAGTATCCCAAAAAAAAGGTGGTGAATTACATTGAGCCGGCTGAGATTCTTTTGAAAGACGGCAGTTCTCGCGCGAAAGTTGAACTTGATCCGACTCACGAAACCACCGCAGTCGATTCCGCCTTCGCGGAAAAATTGAAACTGCCGAAAGTGGGGGAGAGCGCGAAACAGGTTCACCTCAAAATTATTCTCGGCGGAGAGCGGATTACCACTGTCGCGGAGAAAGAAGATTTGTCCGCGGCGGATTACAAAATCATCCTCGGGAGAAGGGATCTCACGAATTTCCTCATCAACCCGTCCTCGCGGGAGGAGAAAATTTTGCCGAAAGAAAAATTAATTTCCGAGGTACCTCGAGGGATTGCTGCGGAAATTAGCGCTCGAGACCTGCCTACCGACAAGCGAGTTGTTTCGGGTTATTTTCGTGAGATCGACAAAAAATTGATGGGGATTGATCGAAAAATAAAATTACTGTATTTTCTGAAGCCGGTGAATCTGCTCGCTGAAAAAAATAAATTTCTCGCTGGCAATTCTGACAATCCTTTTTTCGATTATCGCGAGCTGACATTCGATCCCGCCAAACTTCTCGCGGAGCTTGATTTGATCAAGCCTCCGGAAACTCCGCTTGGTGGAATTTTCCGCGAGAAAAAAATTGAGATCAAAAATAAAATCGAATTGCTGAAAGCAATTGGGAGCGAGGAATTCACCGAAAAATCGGAGCAACTTTATCGGTTCCCAACTGTCGAGATGATTGCAAAAGCGCGCGAGATTCTCGCGCGGAAGCCAGAAAATTTTTCGCTCGGAAAATCCACTCTCGATTCCGCAGCGGCAAAAAAGGAATTCGAAAAAACTTTCACAAAATACGAACTGAAATGGCGGGTGGTTTTGAAGGAAGATTTGGCGGCAGACGCGCTCGCAGGGAAACGAAACACGCTTTTTCTTCGTCGCGGCGCGTTGTTTTCTCCAGAAAGATTACGCGCGGTGATTGCTCACGAAATCGAAACTCACATTCTGCGCGCCGAAAACGGGAAACAGCAGCCATTCGAAATTTTCTCTCGCGGGACGGGAAATTACCTCGAGACGGAAGAAGGGCTGGCGGTTCACAATCAAAACTTGATGCTGTCACTAAATGCCGAAAAGATTTTTTGGCCGGCGGTGAATTTACTCGCGGTGGTTGAGTCTTCCACGAAATCTTTTCGCGAGGTTTTTGAATTCGTAAAAAAAGAAGGATTCGATTCCGAGCGCGCGTGGAAAACCGCGGTCAAAATCAAACGCGGTTTGCGGGACACTTCGCAACCGGGCGGTTTCACGAAGGAAGCAATTTACTTTTCCGGTTTGCAAAAAATCGAAAAATTCGCGGCGGGTGGGGGAGATTTGAAAAAATTATACGCCGCAAAAATCAAAATCGAAGATCTCGAAATTCTTGCGAAACTTCCGGGATTCCGCGAAGCGAAGCTGATTCCGGAATTTTACGAAAAATAGTTTTGGAAATTTTCAAGTTTCAAATTTTCAGTTTTCAAATAATTTTCAAATTCTAATTTTTAAGATTCAAAACTTTGGAAATTGAAAATTTGAATTTATGGGCTTAATAGAAATTTTCTATTTTTGTTTTCGTGGATTTTTTTGCCAAAAATATTTCAACCGATATTTCCACGCGTCGCGGAGATGCTGTCGGAGAGTCCACTTTTTAAAAAAAGTAAGAAAACCGCCTGCCGAGCAGCGAATTCCGTCGGCAGCGACCACTGCTTCCGGGAAATAAATCACCTCCTTCCCGCTATTCCACACTCGCCAGCAAAAATCGGGATCGCTCATAAAAAGGAAAAATCTTTCATCAAGACCGCTCAACTCTTCCCACAGATCTCTCCGCACCACCCAAAAACTCGATTGCAGCCAGTCTACTTTTTGAATTTTCGAAAAATCGAGATGCCGCATTTCATCGAATTCCACGCGCTTTCGAATTCCCGGCAGTCGCCGCAGCCACGTCCGCCGCGCGATTTGCAGCGCGAGTTTCGGAAACGCTCGAATTGTCTGCGCCGTTTTTCCGTCCGAATCATTTCGCTGCTGTGGCGCGAGCACGCCGATTTTCGGATTTCTTTCCAAAAAGTTCACGAGCTTCGCGAGCGCGTTTTCATCTCGCCACATGATGTCGGGATTCACGATGAAAAGAATTTCGCCGCTAGAATTTTTCACCGCCTCGTTTACGCCTCGCGGGTAGCCGAGATTTTCCTTGTTGAAAATTAATTCAACGCGCGGATTATTATCTCCCGAGACCTGCCTGCCGGCAGGCAAGGTATCTCGGGGGTTAATTCGCAGCGGTTCAAGTTCGCGCTTTTTTTGCGCGGTCGCGCGATTTACCGCGATCACGATTTCGAAATCGAGATTCGTCTTTTGCCTAAAAATTGATTCAACATTTTTGACGACGCGAGTCGATTTTTCGAAGTCGAGAATGATAATTGAAACCTTCAAGCAGTTGGCAGTTAATAGTTAATAGTTGGCAGTTGGCAGTTGGCAGTTGGCAGTTGGCAGTTGGCAGTTGGCAGTTGGCAGTTGGCAGTTGGCAGTTGGCAGTTGGCA
>JAHISY010000005.1 GCA_018817365.1 Patescibacteria group bacterium
ACTAACTAACTAACTAACTAACTAACTAACTAACTAACTAACTAACTAACTAACTAACTAACTAACTAACTAACTAACTAACTAACTAACGATTCGAATTAACGAAACACGAAATAACGAATCACATCAACTTTAAATAATCACCAGCCATGTCACTTTTGGATTTACGAAGACGACTGAAATCAATCAATTCCACGCAAAAAATCACGCGCGCGATGGAGATGGTCGCTGCGAGCAAAATGAAGAAAGCGCAAGATGCCGCGCTCGCCGGTCGACCGTACGCGGAGGGACTCGCGAAGCTGATTAAAAATATCGTGCGAAGTAGTAGTGATATTCGGCATCCTTATTTTTTGAAAAGAGAACAGCCAAAAAAAATTCTTTTCCTTTTCTTCACTGCGGATCGCGGACTTTGCGGAGCATTCAACTCGAATATTTCCCGCTACCTCATCCGACGCGAGATGCTTCCCGAGCAGGAGAGAATCGTCGCGGCGGTGGGACGGAAGGGAATGCAATTTTGCAAACACATCGGCGAAAATGTGGTGGCGGAGTTTGAGGGGATGAGCGACAATCCCGATTATTTAAAAACTGCTCCAATCACGAAACTCGCGGTGGATGGATTTTTGAGCGGAGAATTCGATGAGGTGATCCTGCTTTACAATCATTTCGTGAACACGATGCAACAGGAAATTAAGGAAAAGGTTTTGCTGCCGCTCGCTCCGCTGGAAACAAAAGTTAACCCCCGAGACCTGCCTGCCGACAGGCAAGGTTTCTCGGGTGAATCAAAAGAAAAAAAACCCGAGGTTTCTCAGGGCGATGCGGAAATCGAATATCTTTTCGAGCCGAATGCGGAGGCGGTTTTCGAGAAAATTCTTCCCCGCTACATTGAAACGATCGTGTACCAATCCCTCCTCGAATCGAATGCGAGTGAGCAGTCAGCACGGATGGTGGCAATGAAATCCGCGAGTGAAAACGCGGGCGAGCTGATCAGTACGCTCACGCTGGAAATGAACAAAGCCCGCCAAGCCAGCATCACCACCGAGATTTTGGAAATCGTGGGAGGAGCGGAGGCTTTGGCGGAGGGGTGAAAAGTTGGTAGTTAATAGCCAATAGTTGGTAGTTTTTTTGGTTATGCCGAGAAATATCACTATCAAACATCAAAAAACCGGCAAGATAATCAGCTTTCGTGTCAGTAGAATTACGCCGCCGTCTATTTAGGCTCTTCTTTTAATTTTACTTCGGGTGCAACATTTTCAGTCTCTGTCGGAGCCTCAGCTTCGGATACTTCCCCTCTCTCGCCTGAAGCTTCAGCCTTGCCTTTATTGTCCTTACCATCCTTATCATCCTTACTTTCTTTATCATCCTTCTTTGAATCTGCCAACTGTTTCGCAGCTTTCGCGCCCGCTTCATCATCGTGAACCACTTCGTGAATGTGAGTTTCGCTCATCCGCGCGGCTCTCCCGCTTAGTTCCCGCATATAATAAAGTTTGCTCCGCCGAACTTTCGCTTTTTTGATAATTTCAATTTTTGAAATCGTAGAGCTATGTAGCGGAAAAACTTTTTCCACACCAATCCCTCCTACGATTTTGCGCACCGTGAAAGTGCCACCCACGCCTTTCCCGCCATTCGCCGCAATCACCAGCCCCTCGAAATTTTGCACGCGCTCTTTTTCTCCCTCTTTAATTTTTTGGGAAACCTTCACGCTCATTCCCGCTTCGATCGTGGGAATCTTCTTGCGTAGGCTTTGCGAAGCAACATGCCGGAGGAGAACTTGATTCATGATTTTTTGAATTAATTATCCGAAAAATAAGCTGCGCGAGTTTACCACATCCCCTTTCTTAATCAACATCAGCTGTCCCCGTGGAGCTTGAACGGGAATTGAACATTGCACATTGATAATTGTAAGTTGAATTACTTTCTCGCCTTCATCCGCACCTCAATATATTTCTTGAGATTGTTGACTGGAATATTTTTCTCTTCGCTGTTAATCAGATCGAGCACAAATTTATCCTTGCAGTCCAAACGATAGAGGAAATCTGCGCGGCTCATCACGGTGAATTTCACTTTCGAGGCGGAAAGCTCTTCCTCGAGATACTTTTTTAATTCATTTTTATCAATCTCCCCCACCACGAGCATATCCACATCCCTTTTCGCGCCTACGAACTGTCCCGAAAAAAGCAGGAAATCGACTTTTCCGAATCCGCTGATCGCTTTGATAATATCATCCTGCGGATTCGAAACTTTTGTAAAAATATTCGCGAAGTCATCCAGCAGCGCGAAGTTTTCGTTGATATAATAATATTTCTTGCGATTCTTGCTCCTTGTTTTGAGCAATCCTACCTTTTTAAGATTGTTTAACTCTCGCCGAACTGAATTGATTTGCTCCGAAAGCTTGCGCGTGATTTCGCGAATGAAAAATTCACTTTTGGGGTGCAACAAAAAGAGTCCCATCAGCTTCACGCGAGTGCGAGAACCGAAAAATGATTTGAGAAACATTTAGAGAAAAGATTAAATTATGAAGGGAGATTAAGAGTAAAGGTTTTATTCAGAAATGCAAGTCCAGAACTTATTTTTTTGAGGAGAGAGTATACCTCTGCTTTTTTAAGCCCCAAAGCCAAATTGACAAAAAAGGAGGAGATTTTAATGAAAATAAAACTGAAAAGCAACTCAAACTTTTGTAACTTTACACACTTCCAATTTCCCAAGTCCAACATCCAATCGGGTTGGGGGAGATTTGAGACTTGAATTTCAGCAGGCGGGCGGTTAGCGAGCCTCCCTCCACTTTCCAATTTCCAATTTCCGCTGAATCCAACCCCTCGGGTTGAAATCACCGCGCAATGTTTTTAAATTCTGTCCACCGACCCCTCGGGTTGAAATTCAAATCTCCGTCTCTGCTTTCTTCCTGCAATTTAAAAATCCCTGCTTCGCCTTCCCTCTTTTACTTTCAGAGTTCAGCGAATCTGGAAAGTGGGATTCGAGTTGACCCACTGCCGGTTTAGAAACACACGGTTCAGATTACAAATCTGAACCTGCGAGGGTGAATTTCAGCAGGCGGTAATTAGCGATAATTAAAAACCGTAGAGACGAGGGGTTTTGTAGGGACGAGGCATGCCTCGTCCCTACAAAAAAATCCGCTTTCCAAAGTCCAACATCCAGCATGGTTTGAAAGCAATTTCTTTTAAATTTTGTTTTTGTCAGTCGGATAGGATTAGGTGAAGGTGTGTAAAGTTACAAACTTTTCTTTCCCAAAATCCCACCGCGCAACCGATTCCTCCCGGAGCTTCGTGGGAAAGAAGTGTGTGCGTGTGCGGGATTTTTTTGAATGCCCCGAGCAGCGCGGCGAGCGGGCGCATCCCGCATTCCCCCACCTCGTCCAGTTCGAAAGGATCTTGCCGCAAAGCTTTTTCGAAATCCCCGTTCTCCAAATTCTGAATTAATTCCTCCTCCCACGCGGCAGCAGGCGGAAAAAAACCGTGCGGAGAATTTTTCGCGAGGCGATGGGAGAGTTCTCCGCTCGCGATAAACGCAATTTGTTTTTTTGATTTCTCGGAAATTTCGGCGATTACCTCCCCCAATTTTTGGTGTTCTAGTATCCCCGCGAGTGAAATCCCGAGATTCACGATTTCAATTTCAGGCAACGCGGAGGCGAGAAAATACAGCGGAATGCTGCTCCCAAAATCGAGTTTTTCATCTTCGAGAATCGCTGTCTGCATCCTGCGC
>JAHISY010000006.1 GCA_018817365.1 Patescibacteria group bacterium
GAAATCGCGCCGATCAAAGTGGCGGTGCTGCCGCTTTCGCGAAAAGAAAAATTGACGAAAAAGGCGCGAGAAATTTTTGATATTTTGCGAATGGAATTTCGCGCAGAATTCGACGAGACGCAATCGATTGGCAAAAGGTATCGAAGGCAGGATGAAATCGGCACGCCGCTCTGCGTGACCGTCGATTTCGGGACGATTGGCGAAGACAACAGCCAGTCGGAAAAAGGCTACGTCACGCTTCGCGATCGCGACAGCTTGAAACAGGAGGAAGTGGAAATTAAAAAGCTTCCGGATTTGATTCGAGCAAAGCTAAAAATCTAGCGTAATCCTCTTTCACGTTTTGTGGATATTCTCGCGCTTCTTTTGAAAGCGGTTTTTTGCGAGAATTTAAAACAGCCCACCTACCCGCATTGTAAGCCTGTTTTGTTTTCTCTCCATCTCCACCGAAACTTTTAAAATGGCTGGCGATGTAATCCACTCCCCGCGGAATCGCCTCTTCCGGATTGAAAGGATTGATTTTTCGCGAATAATTGAAATCTGTGCCATCGTAAAGAGCCGGCGATAGTTGCGCCAATCCGACGTGCCATGTTCGAGAAGCTGCGAGCGGATCGCCTCTCGACTCTCGCCAAAAGATTTTTTTGGCAAGCAGCGAGATCTTTTTTGCGGATTTCTGCAAACCATATTTTTGAGCTGCCACTCTCGCTGCACTTTCAATCAGCGGTCGGCATTCTGCAAAAAAAATCGGATCTTCCCGATAATACCCTTTCGCTTTTTCCGCATCGGGAAACCCCATCGCGTCGTAAACTTCTTTTATTCCGCGACTCTCGAGCCGATGCCAAAATTCATACGCCAACATTTCGCGATACATTTTTCGAACATATTCTAATCTTTGCTGCTCGCAACGATCAGCGAAATTTTTAACAGCCTCTTCGGTTGTGATTGATTTGGAAAAATTTCCGGGAACATCTTTAAGCTCACGCAAATCCAAGCCCAAAGAAATAAGCAGATTTCCGCCATTGAAATATCTCAAATTCGCCAAATTAATTTGATCTGCGGCTTGTAACGTGGAATTAATTTTTTCAGCGAATTTATTTTCTCTATCGCGCCTCTCTTTAATCCCAACTTCTTTTTCGTTCACTTCTTGATTTTCCTGCCCGCTTTCAAATAACGGAAATGTCACAATTCCTTTTGTCGTGTCTGAAATCTTCGCGAGCCAATTTGTTGTTTCTTTTGGCAAATGTTTATTTTAGAAAAAGTGCTTTTAAATTTTAACATAATTTTACTTTTTAATCAATCCACCTTTCGTAAAATTTGCACTTCGTTTACACTCTTCACGTCATTTTAATTCTCTAAAAATGCAAACCACTCTCGTCATCTTCAAACCCGATTGTATCCTCCGCGGACTCGTCGGCGAAATCCTGCAACGCTTTGAAAAAAAGGGACTCAAAATCGCAGGCATTAAAAAGACCCATCTCACAACCGAACTGCTGGAAGAACATTACGCCCACATTGCCGATAAACCTTTTTTTTCGGGGGTCGTGGAAGCAATGCAATCCACGCCGGTGATCGCCGTCGCTTTACGAGGTGTCGATGCAGCGAATGTCGCGCGCAAAATGGCTGGCGCCACAAACGCGCGTGAAGCCGAACCCGGCACGATTCGCGGCGATCTCGCCATGAGCGTTCAAAATAACCTCGTCCACATTTCCGACTCGCCGGAATCGGCGGAAATCGAGGTGAAACGATTTTTCAAAGATGAAGAATTGATTGATTTGGCGGACAAAGAGCTTGATGTGATTTATTCGAAAGATGAAATTGGTTAACAGTCTCTAGCTTACAGTCTACAGAATTTCCGATTTACCGATTTTTAATCTGTTTGCTGTAAACTGCTTGCTGTAAACTGTTTTATGAAACGTAGTGAAATTTTTTTCAACGCTCTGAAAGTTCCCATCGATTTTGCAGCGGCAGTCAGCGCGTTTTTTCTCGCAAGGATTTTGCGATTGCATCCGACTTTTCTTTCGCAATTTCAAACTCCCGCCGACACGAATCTCAGCTTCGAAGGATTTGTGGAGTTCACAGGAATCGCCGCCGGAATTTTAGTTTTGATTTTCGCGTGGAACGGTTTGTATCGAATGAAATCCAGCGGGTTCGCGAAAGATTTTCGAAAGATAATTTTCCTCGTCGGCGCGTGGCTGCTGATTTTGACTGCCTACTTTTTCTTTCGGCGGGAATTCTTTTTCTCGCGGCTCGCAATCGCTTACACCGGAATTCTCGCGATTTTTTTAATTTTGGCGGGACGAATTTTGATTCAAATCTTGCAGCGGATTTTTTGGAAATTTGGAATCGGGGTGGTGAAAGTTCTAGTGATCGGAACGAATCCAAATTCCCTTCTGCTTGGAAAATTTTTCGAGCGGAAACCGCGCTATCGCTTCGCCGGATTTTTGGAAGTGGCTTGCCCCCGACTCCAATCGGGGGGGAAGCTCCCGCACTCTTTCCCAATAAACCCAATCGGCGAACTCGCCGACTTCGAGAAAATCGTAAAACAAAGACAGATCGGAGAAGTCGTTCTCGCCAGCCGAAAACTTTCGAACGAAAAAATGCGCGAGTTGCTCACTTTTTGTCGAGTGAATCACTTCGAATTCAGTTTCGTGCCCGACCTGCTCGAAGTGCCGCAGAAAAATGTGGAGGTGGAAACTCTGCTCGGCATTCCGTTAATTTCGCTCCGTCCCACTCCTCTCACAGGCTGGGGGCGCGTGCTGAAACGAATTTTTGATTTAATCGTCGGAATACTCGCGCTTGTTTTGACTTTTCCAATCTGGCTCGCGACGGCAATCGCGATTAAGTTCGATTCGCGCGGTCCGATTCTTTTCACGCGAAAAGATGACGGCGAAAAAGTGATGCGAGTGGGCAAACATGACCGGCAATTTTGTTTCGTGAAGTTTCGCTCGATGCGGGCGAAGTCCGACTCGCTCCGTTATTCGCAAGAATTAGCGAACAAAAATCGGCGTGCCGGAAGTCCGCTGGTCAAAATTGAAGACGATCCGCGAATCACGAAAGTCGGAAAATTTATTCGAAAATATTCGATTGACGAGCTACCGCAGCTTTTGAATGTTTTGGCGGGAAAAATGAGTCTCGTCGGACCGCGTCCGCATCTGCCGGAGGAGGTGGCGAGATACCGTCCACATCACCGCCGCGTACTGGAAATCAAACCGGGCATCACCGGTCTCGCGCAGATTTCAGGCAGGAGCGATCTCGATTTCGAGGAGGAAGTGAAGCTCGACACGTGGTACATCGAAAATTGGAGCGTCTGGCTGGATCTGAAAATTTTGTGGAAAACGGCGGGAGTGGTGGTATTTCCGAAACATCGAGAATAGTTGCCGAAAACAAACTTTTCTCCTAAAATCCTCCGGCTATTTGTTCTGTTCGAAGTGTTTTAAATGTTCAAATTGAAATACATTTAGAACAAAGCGAAGCAATCGAACAACTAGAACATTTCTAACAATTTCAACATGGACTTCGACCTCGCGAATATCCGCAACATCGGTATCATCGCCCACATCGACGCCGGCAAAACGACCGTCACCGAGCGCGTACTTTTTTTCACCGGTCGGACACACAAAATCGGCGAGACACACGACGGCGCGAGTCAGATGGATTGGATGGAGCAGGAAAAAGAACGCGGTATCACAATCACCTCGGCAGCGACTTATTGCGTCTGGAAAGATTGCCAAATCAATATCATCGACACTCCCGGTCATGTTGATTTCACGGTCGAGGTCGAACGAAGTTTGCGGGTGCTCGACGGCGGTGTCGCGGTTTTCGATGGCAGCCAGGGAGTCGAACCGCAGTCGGAAACGGTGTGGCGGCAATCAGATAAATACGGCGTTCCGCGTATTTGTTTCATTAATAAAATGGACAAAACCGGCGCGGACTTCGAGATGTCAGTCAATTCGATTTTGGAAAGACTTTCAGGCAAAGCCAGCCCAATCCAGCTCGCGATTGGCACCGAAGCTGATTTCCAGGGAATGATCGATATCGTCGAACGGAGAGCGATCATCTACAAA
>JAHISY010000097.1 GCA_018817365.1 Patescibacteria group bacterium
CAGGTTGAGGGTACACAGGGGTTTGAGATGGCTCCGGAAGACCAAGCTAATTGATGAACTTTTGAGATAAAAAAACACCTAAAAAGTTCCATTAAGCCTTAATGTCAGATTTTTTTTGGAATAAGACTCTCTCCCCGAAAGCTGCCTCGCACTCAAGAGGCAGCTTTCGAAGAAAGAATTATTTTTCGAGATGAGCGCGGACGAGAGTGCATGAAAATTAGTAAATTCTTTGAGAAGATTTCATTCTCTAATTTTTTAAGTTGAGTTGTCAAAAAGAATAGTCGGGAATTTTTTGGAGAATAATGAAGAAGGGATTGTAGCAGCGGAAAAATGGTTTGTCAACTTTTTTGATTTGTTTTCATCGCGAAAAAAGCCCTGCTTCGCCTCAATCAAATCTCCGTCTCTGCCGGAGTGGAGTTAACCTGCCACCTAGGTGGCAGGTTAACTGTTTTTTGTGTAAGTGCTTCGCCTTCCCTCTTTAAAAAGAGGGAAAAGACCGTTGTCGCGAATTTTGGAAAACAAGTTAAAAATCCACTTTCCACCTTCCACTATCCAATTTCCAATCAGTTTGGGGAGATTTGAGATTTGAATTTCAGTTTCAGCCGTTTATCTTCACGATTTCAATCTTCGCTTCCCACTGCCGATGCCCTTTTTCCCGCCGATACCTTTTGCGCGGTTTCATTTTGAAAACACGAATTTTCGCGCCTTTCTTTACTTCCAAAACTTTTGCTTCCACACTCGCGCCCTCCACGAGCGGCGCGCCGATTTTCACATCCTCGCCATCCGCCACGAGGAAAACGTGATTCAATTTCACAGTTTTGCCCTCCTTCGCCGAAGCTTCGGAGAGCAAGCCCTCCTCGCCGATTTTCTCAGTTTGCACGACATCACCTTCCGTCACGCGGAATTGTTTACCCCCGATACCGATGATTGCAAATTTATTCATTTTGAATTTAATAGATTGTTTGCTATTCGTACCGTGGAATGTAGAGTAGATGGCTTGTCTATTCGTAATCCGTAGTAAGATGGCTTGCCATTCGTAGCTCCGAAGCGAAGCGGAGGAGCGAAGAATGGAGCCGCCGAGCGGATTTGAACCGCTGACCCCATCCTTACCATGGATGTGCTCTACCAGCTGAGCTACGGCGGCAATTAGCTAATTGGTTCATAGTTCTTGGTTCTTGGTGCTTTTTGAAATCATCATTTTGAGATTTCAGTGTAAACTTTCCGAAGTGAACTAATAACTAATTACCCCGAACCCTGAACTAAACAACCGCATCGCGGACGAAAGGAACGAGCGCGACAATCCGCGCTTTTTTGATCGCGGAAACGAGCATTCGCTGGTGCTTCAGACAATTGCCTGAATATCTCCGCGGTTGGATTTTTCCATTCAAATTGATGTATCTCCGGAGAATCCGCATGTTTTTGAAATCGATGAATTTCGTTTTAGCTGCGCAGAATTTGCAGAGTTTACGGGCTTTCATTGTTTTTGCCATTTAATAAAGTTAGTAGTTAGTAGATTGTAGTTAGTAGATTTTTTCAAAAAGTGGCGGAAGCATCCTCGCCTTCCTTTGTTCCATTCGAATTTTTCTTTGCCGTTTCCTCTCCGCCAAAAGCTTCTGTAGCCGCTTCGCCCTCAGTTTCATTCGGGACAATCAGTGGAGTGTTCTCGCCTTCCGTCTCATTTTCTGCTGTCGGCGCGAACTCTGCGGCAGTAGCGTTCAGCGGTCGTTTCTCGAGTTTAATCACGTCATCCACCACTACTTCTGTTCGATACCGTTTTTTTTGAGTTTCTTCATCGAGCCAGCTTCTTGTTTTCAAATAACCTTCGATGTAAATGAGATTTCCTTTTTTCAAAATTTGATGGCAAACCTCCGCCCGCCGACTCCATGCGGTGATTTCGTGAAATTCCGCAAGGTCGCGCTGCTCGCCGTTTTGGTCTTTCCACTGTCGGTTTGTGGCGATGCCGAATGTGCAGATTGCCTGCCCGCCGGTCGTAGATTTTAGCTCGGGATCGCGAGTGAGATTCCCGACGAGGATGACTTTGTTGACACTTCTCATTTCCTTGTGGATTAAAAAATAAATTAAAGATTACAAATCAGCCAAAATATCGTCGAGTTTTTTATCAATTTCTCCGACATCCGCCTTCGGCTTCTCCTCCGCTTTTTTCGCAACTTTCGTTTCCTTCGTCCCCGTATCTGCTGTTTCCGGAGCAGCTTCTTTCACTTCTTTTTTTGCGGGAAGTTTTTTAACGAAGCTTTTTTCCGCAGGCTTCTTCATTTTTTCCTCCTCATTTTCTTTTTCAGTCGGTTTTAATTTTGTGAAATCGTATTCCAAATCTTCCTCCGAATATTCTCGCCACTCGTAGTTTTTCGGAGTGAGACAAATGAGGTGGCGAATTACTTTCGGCGCAAGTCGGAGCATATTTTCCAATTCCGCGATTTTCACTCCTTCCGTTTCGAAGTGGATAATCAAATAAGTCCCGTATTCCTCCTGCTTGATTTTGTATGCGAGCGCGCGGTCATTCCATACTGTCTTTTCGAGGATTTTTCCGATTTTCGCGATCTCGTCCTCCCACTTTTTGAGCTGCTTTTTCTTTTCAGAATCCGGCAAACTACCCGCCAAAACGAGCAGCAGTTCGTATGATTTCCCGGAATTTTCAGAATTGTCAGACATGCTTCTTGTGGAATTAAATTGGAACGAGATTGGACTCGCTCCAAAAAAGCCGGGGGATTTTAAAAGAAAGAAAGAGAATCAGCAAAACTTACTTCTTGACTTTTATTGACTTACGTGGTAGAATATTCAGAAGTATTTTGAAAGAAAAAATAAAAAGACTAGAATATTCGCTTCAATTTAAAATCTCAAAATCTCAAATTCTTTGACTCCGCTACAGCAGACCGTGAATCTCGTTAAAAAAAGCGAAAAGATTCTCATCCTCACTCACCAAAATCCCGACGGGGATGCAGTGGGGAGCGCGCTTGCGCTGTTGCTCGCGCTACGAAAATTGAAAAAAAATGCGGTGGCTGCGGCGGCGGATCCGGTTCCACAGCTGCTCGATTTTTTGCCCGCGCTCGAAAATATCGAAACATCGATTGCGGGCGCGAGCGATCTCGTGATTTCGCTGCCGCTCGGTTCTCGAAGTTCAGCGGAAGTTTTTCACAAAATCGAGGAGGGGATTCTCAAAATTTTTATTCGACCGATTGGAGGTGCGCCGTTTACTGCCGACGAGGCGGAATTCACAGTGGGGGAGGCGGATGTCGATTTAATTGTCTGCGTGGACGTGCCCGATCTTCCGCAGCTCGGCAAGTTATTCGAAGCGAATCCGAATCTTTTTTACGAGATTCCAGTCGTGAATATTGACCACCATGCGAGTAACACAGGTTTCGGGCAGGTGAATTTCGTGGACACGACCGCGGCTTCGAGTTCGGAGCTTGTGCTTCGGCTGATTCATTCGCTTGAGTCGGAGGAAAATAAAAAATTGCTTGATGAGGATATTGCGACCCTCATTCTCACGGGAATCATCACCGATACCGGCAGCTTCCAAAATTCCAACACGACTCCGCGCAGTTTCGAAGTTTCCGCCGATTTGATCGAGGCGGGCGCGCGGCAGCAGGAAATTATTCACCATGTTTACAAAACAAAGCAGCTCACGACTTTGAAATTGTGGGGGCGCGTGCTTTCGAAAATCGAATTCGATTCGCCGCACCGGATTGTTTGGAGCACGGTTTCGGAAAATGATTTCCGCGAAGTGGGGGCGGTAGCTGCGGAGACAGAGGGGTTGATCGACGAATTAATGAGCAACGCGCCGGGAGCGGAAGTGGTGCTGCTTTTGAAACAAAAGGGCGATCTCGTTTCCGGCAGTTTGCGGACGACCACGCCGGCAGTTTCCGCTTCAGAGATTGCCGGAATTTTTGGCGGAGGGGGACATCTGCGAGCGGCGGGTTTCAAAATTCCGAATTCAAAAGTTGAATCTTCCGTAGAGGAGATTCTCGCGAAGATTCGGCGGTTTCAGGCGGAGCGGTTAAATTTAACAGTTGGCACAGTTGGCAGTAATCAGTCGGCAGTCGGCAGTGAAAATAAAAAAGTTGAAAAATTGTATTCGAAAAAAAAGAAG
>JAHISY010000098.1 GCA_018817365.1 Patescibacteria group bacterium
AAACAGCACAGGCCTACACCAAAGAAGAGGTCACAAATATTATTGACAAAGCTCCATTTGGAAAAAAGATCACGACACTCGCTAAGCATTTAGGCGTAGACGCAAAAATGGCTCAGCTCATTCTTAATGAAAGCCAAAATATGATTTCAAGAGAAGCTTACGGAGAAGAAGGAGATGTTTTTCAAACCTGCGAAACGCGGGCAACCATGGTTAAAAACGCTAGCAAAGTGACAGTGTTTGTGGGAACAATCGCGCTTACGGGAGGAACGGCCGCTATCGCCACCGGAGGAACTCTTGGCCAGGCAGCTGTAATTGTGAGTGGCGCGGATTTAACACTGGAAATTACTGATGATACTGCCAAAATAGCGCTGGGCGATAAAAACAAAATATCTTCTATTGTCGGAGATGTCCGTAAGATTACAGAACCGGCCGCGGCTATTTTAATGGTTTCTACTTTGCCTAGTAATCTAGCCACAGGCATTGACAAACTAGGCGCTGTAACATTTGGAGCCGAGCAGCTTAATTCTACAATTCAATCCGGTTCAGTGATCGGCATTAAACTTCCTGTTTATACGCAGAAGGAATCTTCTCAAACGATGCAAGTTTCGGTTTTGGAAAAAGAAGAGGTAAGTAAATGGCTAGAAGAAAATAGTCTTAGCGCTGGGGATAATACAAAAGAAGATATGGAAGCGATGTTGGGAATTAATATAAACGACAAAAAGATTGAAAATTTAACAGAAGAAGTTCCGCAAGGGAATAATGAAGAAGAAACAGTAAATCAAGTTTTGGAAAAAACTGAACAAGCAGAAAATAAAAGCGGAACTGAGTCTAAAATACAAACAGAACAATTAGTCAGCGAAAATAATACTGAAATAGCGGGAGTATGGAAAGGAATTTTGAAACATACGCCAAGCCAAACATCAAGTGAAAAACAAATAGAATATATGATTGATCTAAACGATGATGGAACGGTAAATGCCGTTGGTAATGGCAAGGTATTTTCTGTCTGGAAAAAAGAAGGAAATTCTGTGAAGTTATTTTATAAAGATGGTTCCGGCGCCTATTATGAATTTGCGCTATCGGAAGACACATTGACCTTTATAAAATTAGCCGGTCCAAATTCCGAAGGAGAATGGCAGGAAGATTTCGCCGGCGAAGATTTCTTTGGCGGGAAGTTTTATGAAATTTTACTGAAGAAACAATAGACTAAAAAAGAATCGTCCCTGCGAGAGCGTGGCAGAAGGAGGGGTTGGAAGAATGAAGCCAGTTAACTCGCATTCCAAATATTTTTTTCGTACTCCTCCAAAACACGGTACGTATTAAAAAAAGAGGTGAGCGAAATCGCCTCTTTCATTCGATCGCTCCAATTTTTTTTCCGGTTGTAGTAGCAATTCAGCACCTCTTCCAAAGCGCTGTAAAGCTCAATCGCATCGGCTTCATCGCGTTTGAGCGGCTGGAGAAATTCTGAAGTTTCCCCAAAAGCCCAACCCGAACGCGGATTTTTGTGAAAACCCTCAATCCACCACCCGTCGAGAATCGAAACATTCATCCCTCCATTGAGAGCGGCTTTCATCCCGCTCGTCCCGCTCGCTTCGAGCGGCGGAACGGGATTATTGATCCAAATGTCGCTTCCGGTCGCAAGTTTTCGCGCAATCTCCAAAGTGTATTCGGGCAGAATTACAATTTTTATTTGACCGCGTAGTTTGCGTGCCTGCTCTTCGATTTTCGCGCGCATACTCACCCCGAATCCCCCGAACTGAATCCAGCTCGAAGCAAAAATGAGTTGAATTTTTTTAGGACCCAACCCGCATAATCTCTCCACATTTTGAAAAATCAAGTCAGTGCGTTTATACGAAACCGTCCTCCGCGCAAACACCGCGGTGAGTGTTTTTTCGTCAAATTTATCTTCTGCCTTGATGTCTTTGAAAATGAAATGGCTGGGATTTTCGTTTATCCACGCAATCAGCTTAGTTTTTTCAGCTTGTTTGGCTGCCACGACTTCCTCGTCAGGCAAAATTTCCACCGCCCGTTCAAAAATCGAAGGATTTTCTCTCCACCCGGAAAGATATTTATCATAAAGTTTCGCAAATTCAGTCCCCACCCAACGAAGGTGATAAATACCATTAGTAACATTCGCGAAGTTCTTTCCGGGAAACATTTTCCCGCAAACCCCGTGATGTTTTTCGGAAACGGAATTCGAAATTCTGCTTAAATTTATCGCCAATTCGGTCAGCCCCAATTTGCTTGGAGTGGAGAGATTTTTAATGTTTGAGGGAAGCAGTTTCCCCGCTATTTTGTAAGCCAAATCGTATTCAAAATAATCGTGTCCGGCAGCGACGGGCGTATGATTAGTAAAAGTGCAAATTTTGCTCACTGCTTTTTCAGCGTAATTTTTTCTTCGTAAAAGTTCGAGCGTGAGCAACGCGGAGTGACCTTCATTCATATGATAGGCAAATTCAGTTTCGGGTTCCACAATTTCCAAAGCTCTCACTCCCCCCACTCCCAAAACTATTTCTTGCGCCAAACGGATGTATCCATCGCTTGAATAAAGATATTGGGTGATCGCCTTATCTCCTGCGGAATTATTTTCCGAATTTGTAGAGAGAAAGTAGATCGTAATTTTCTTTCCACTCTTCCCTTCCGCTTCGAGTTTGTAGATCAAAACCTCCACCTCTCTATCTTCAATCTCTACTTTGATCGTTTTGTCTAACTTCTCCATAAACTTGCTTGGATCGAAGGCTTTTTTTTGATCTTCATCTCGATGATAAATCAGAGAAATTCCGACTAGCGGCTTTTCTTTATCCGCGGCTGCCAAAAGAATGTCCGCAGCCAAAACTCCCAAACCTCCATAATAGTTGGGAATTTCATCGCTTAAGGCAATTTCCATCGAGAAGTAAGCGATTTTTGTGTTTTTCATTTTAATTTTTTGGCTATAGAAAGATTGTGTCATTAATTAGTTTCGTGCTGATAACAGGGAATTTAATTTTCAAATAAATTCTAAATTCTAACTAGACTGAATACATATTTGTCAAACATAAACAGTGGCAAGGAGAAAGCTGATCTTGTTTAATTATTCGCGCACAAATCATAGTTGAAAATTAATGCTTATTTGAAAATTGTAAATTGAGACTTGAAAATTTTTAAATGTGATTTAACGTTTAATATTTCCCTTTGGAGAATTTAGCGAGTCCACACGTTGATGCATCCCGCGCAAAGTGTTCATATAATGAATGTAAGCCTCGTAAGGCGAATGCTCAGAATCGTAAGGCGAAAAATATTTATGCACATCTCCGTCGTTGAAATATTTCGTAGACATGTAATAAAAATGGTCTGAAGTTTGCAGCCTGCGGAAATCGTTTAGCAAATTTTTAATCACTTTTCCCTTCTTTTTTTTATGAGGATGAATCATTTTCTCCAACTCGCTTAATTCGTGAAGCGCGCTTCTTTGAATTTCATTATCCAACCACGCAGAAATATCACGATCAGTATCAGCCCAAGAAAGATATTGCGGAATATCGTACTCGTCACGCAATTTCAAATTTGCAATAGTCTCGCTCGGCGTGCAGAAACCGATTCCTTTTTCAAGTAAAGCTTTTGGAAGATGTTTGAAAAATTCAAAAATGCCAGTATCTTCCCATTGATGTTCTCCGAGAGTTTCGTAATCCATGAAAAGATTGATTGTTTCTCCTTCAGTATTCTCAATCCAGCGCGCATATTTTTCGGTAGTGAGCGGATGCTCTTCCCACGATTTATTCGAAAAGCGAAAAGCCACATCATCCGAAAGTTTGTAATTTTTTAGCAAAAGCGGGAGTTCTTTTTTCGCGCGCGCGGCGATTTTATATTTTTTCGCAATCCTCGCATCTTCCTTGTGGATCTCAATTTTTTTAGATTGGTAAAGGTAATTTGGACTTCTCCCATTGAGGTAAGAATCCCAGCCTTCCGCGAGCATTCCTTCGAAGCCCATCTTGCGAATAAATTCCGCTAAATCGTTGTTGTAAATCAGTTCGGTGTTGCGAAAAATTTTGGGCTTCGCCCCAAAAAGCTTTTTAATTTTTTTCGCTTGGAGCTGAATTTGAGCTCCGTACTCCTCTTTCGAAAAAAGAAACGCGAGCGAGTGGTGATAAGTCTCGCAAAGAAATTCCGCTTGTTTGGTTTTGGCGATTTCTTTGAATAAATTCAAAACTTCTCCACCGAGCGACCCGTACTCCTCGCATTGATCAAGAAAAACTCCCGAAAGCGAAAATGCCACGCGAAACTCCGGATGCTTGCGAAGCAAGTCGAGAAGCATCTTCGTAGCAGGAATGTAGCATTTCTGCGCTACTTTTTCGAAAACGAAACGGTTGGTGGAATTCTTGGGTCCGAGAAATAAATCTCCACTCTTCTCTTCTTCAAAAAAAGAAGTTTCACTCAAACGGTAGGGTTGGTGAACCTGAAAGTAGAAACAAACGTTCTTTGTGTGTGTCTGCATGAATCTAGTTTACAAGTTGATGGTAAATCGCGATAGTCTTTTGCGCTTGCCTTTCCCATGTGAGATTTTCGATTTCCTTGTTTGCATTTTCTACCAAAGTTTTTTTCAAAGCAGGATATTCCAAACTCGCGAGGATGTGATTCGCCATTTTATTCACATCCCAAAAATCAGCCTGGAGAGAATTCGCCAAAACCTCTTTCGCACCACTTTGCGAAGAGAGGATCACTGCGCAACCTCTTTGGGCAGCTTCAAGCGCAACCAAACCAAAAGGCTCGGAAACCGAAGGCATCACAAAAACATCGGAATTTGCAAAAACCGTATCGCACTCTTCTTTACCGAGAAAGCCCATGCAAAAAATATCTTTGTGAAATCCTTTCGCCACAATTTCATCGATAATTTTTGGCATCATGTCGCCCGTGCCCGCGATGAGGAATTGCACATCTTTCCGTTTTTTCAAAACTTTCTGCGCGACCTTGATAAACCAATCCGGTCCTTTTTGAATCGTCAATCTGCCCAAAAACAAAACCGTTTTTTTGTCGCTGCGGCACATATATTTTCGATTGACCGGATTGACATAATCATCTTTTCCGTTGTGCACCACTTCAATCTTGTTTGGATCAATCCCATAATGCTCGACGACAATACCCTTGGTATAATTCGAAACCGCGATGAGTTTGTCCGCCATCTCCCACGCTTCTTTCTCGATTTTATAAACCTCTTGATTGAAACTGCCGCCAGTGCGATCAAACTCGGTCGCGTGGACATGAATGACAAGCGGAATTTTTAATCGTTTTTTCAGCCGTAAAGCGGCTGGGCAAGTGATCCAGTCGTGCGCGTGAATCACGTCAAAATCTTCGCTCAACTCTATATTTTCGACCTCAAGCGCGTAGCGTTGTATCTCTTCAAAAAGGTTTTTTCCGTAAATCTGTTTATTGGGATTTTCGCTTTCTTCACTCCACTTTTGCATGAAATTTTCATAATCTTTTTCTTGGAGGTAAGGCGAGTAAATCGTAGTTTTGATATTTTGGAGAAGTTTGAAGTTAAATTTTTTGTTATTGTAAGCGATCTGAAAAGGCAGTTTCGCTTTCTCGCTTTCCACCCCCTTTCCCACGAAAGAAGGTAACACAAAAGTTAAATCTACATCTTGCTTCGCAACCGCTTCCGCCAAAGCTTTTGAAGCCACACCCAAACCCCCCGATTTTATAGGCGGGAATTCCCATCCGAGCATAAGAACTTTTAACATTTGTTTTTGTTTTTTTATTTTACAATCAAATTATTTTAACAAAAAAAAAGAAGAAAATCAACTTTAATAGTCTTGCTATTTTAGCGAAAAGATTGAAAAATAAACCCGCATGAAAATTAAGCGAATTTACGAAATCAACGCTCTCCCTTTTCTCGAAGAGTCGAAGGTAAATAAATTGGACGAAATCGGCGATGAGATTTTGAATGCAATCGCTTTCAAATGGAATTTCGACGCGATTTATTTGATGGGTGTTTGGGAGAGAGATAATTCGACAAACGGAAAAACTGCTTCCAAAAAACGAAATTCGGTTACCTCTCCGTTTTCGATTCGAAAATACAAAATTGCGGAAAATTTTGGCGGGAAGCAGGCGCTGCTCAAATTCAAGAAAAAAATGAACGAGCGAGGAATAAAACTTCTTCTCGATTTCGTTCCCAATAACACTTCTCGCGATTGCGAATGGACGGATCAACATCTCGATTTTTACGTAAAAAATGCAGACGGCACGATCGCGTTTGGAGCGGCCTCTCCTTTCGAAACTTGGTCGGACACCGCTCAGCTCGATTATTCAAATCCAAAATTGCGAAAAACAATGTTAGCTGAATTAAAAAAAATTACTTCGGTTTGCGACGGAGTGCGGTGCGACATGAGTCACCTCGTTTTGAATTCGGTTTTTGACGAAAATTGGAAAAATGCTCAAACACAAGGAAAATGCGAAAATCAAAAAGAATTTTGGAGTGAGGCGCGCAAAAAAGCGGGAAATGATTTTTATTTCTTCGCGGAAGCATACGGAAATTCCGAGTATCATTTGGTTGAGCTCGGTTTCGATGCGGTTTACGACAAGGAAAAAGGCTTTTACGATAGATTGGTCGCGAATCTCGTGAACGGAAAGCGTGGAGAATTGGCGAGCGATATCGAAGGTCATTTACGAGGGTGCAATGAGGCAAAAGTGTCCACTCCGAACGGTGAAAAAATTTACGGAGACTTTTTGGTGAAATTTCTCGAAAATCATGATGAAAATCGCGCCGCGCAAGTTTTTGGCGAGGAATTAATCAATGCCCTAAAAATCATGCTGGATCAATTTGGAAATCCGCACGGAATTCTGTTTTTTCAACACGGTCAGCTGGAAGGAAGGCGGATCAAAACTCCGCTCTTTTCGAAAAAATTTCCGCGTGAAAAGGTCGATCACGAAATTTTAAAAATGTATGAAAATTTGCTCGAAACGGAAAATTGGAGAAATCGAATTCCTAAAAAATTCCAGACTAAAAAATCGGGAGAGAAACTCGCATTTTGGCTGAGATAAATTAATTCTCCGGAAAAATATCGCTAATTCCAAACTTTTCAATTGTTAACAGTTAGTGCGTAAACGCGCACTAAATGCAACAAAGTTTTGGGGGGATTAAGCTAATTTTTTTCGAATAATCTCCCCCATTTTCCAAAATTTCCGCCCCGACAACTTGAGCGAAAGTGATCAGTAGCGAGTAAAAGCAAAAAGAGATTTCCAATATCTAATTTCCAACCGAGTTGGGGGGATTATAAAAAAAGAGGCGAGTTTCCCCGCCTCTTTTTAATTTAAATCAAAGTCTAAAAATTACTCGAGAATCTTCGTCACCACTCCCGCTCCGACTGTCCGCCCACCTTCGCGAATCGCAAAACGAGTGCCTTCATCGAGAGCTACTGGCACGCCGAGTTCGACGTTCAATTTCACGTTATCTCCGGGCATCACCATTTCCGTCCCTTCCGGCAATTCCACCGAACCCGTCACATCTGTCGTGCGAATATAGAATTGCGGTTTGTAACCTTTGAAGAATGGAGTGTGGCGACCGCCCTCCTCTTTCGTGAGAACATAAATCTCGCATTCGAATTTTTTGTGAGGAGTGATTGAACCCGGTTTTGCGAGAACTTGTCCGCGCTCGACTTGATCTTTTTCAATCCCGCGAAGCAGAATGCCCGCGTTGTCCCCCGCCTCACCGCGATCGAGAGTTTTGCGAAACATCTCCACGCCGGTAACTACTGATTTTTGCGTGTCGTGGATCCCGATAATTTCAACCTCTTCATTTACATTGATCACACCCTGCTCGATCCGACCAGTCACGACTGTGCCCCGACCTTTGATCGAAAAAACATCTTCGACCGGCAGGAGGAAAGGTTTATCCAAATCTCTCACCGGCTGGGGAATGTACTCGTCAAGAGCATCCATTAATTTATCGATGGATTTTGTGCCGATTTCAGAATCATCGCCTTCGAGAGCTTTCAGCGCGCTGCCGCGAATAATCGGGCATTTCGCAGGATCAAACTCGTATTTTTTGAGCAGATCTTTGATCTCCTCCTCGACAAGAGCAATCATCTCTTCATCGTCAACCATATCCACCTTATTGAGATAAACCACGATATTTGGAACATTCACCTGCCGAGCAAGCAAAATGTGTTCCTTCGTTTGTGGCATCGGACCGTCGGCAGCAGAAACGACGAGAATCGCGCCGTCCATTTGCGCCGCGCCGGTAATCATGTTTTTGACATAATCGGCGTGACCAGGACAGTCGACGTGGGCGTAATGCCGCTTGGCAGTCTCGTATTCTTGATGCGAGGTCGCAATCGTAATGCCGCGCTCTTTTTCTTCCGGCGCGTTATCAATATCCGCGAAAGCGCGTGCAGTGGACTGCCCTTTTTTCGCGAGATAGGTGCAGATTGCAGCCGTGAGAGTGGTTTTGCCGTGATCGACGTGACCAATCGTACCGACATTCACGTGAGGTTTGCTGCGGTCAAATTTACCTTCAGCCATTTTAATGGGGGTTAAAGAAATAAAGTTTACCCTCGAGAAATCGGGGGTTTACCCTCGAGAAATCGGGAGCCGGAAAAGTATAAAGATTCACTTTGGGAAACGCAACAAATTTTGAGTAAAAATTTTATTCAGTCAAGAGGAAATTCACCGTTCAGCGGATGGGGGGTCTGGTGTCAGCAGGCTAACCTTTTCGTAGCGAGAAAGTTTTCTTGCTGACCTCCGCATGGAAGGTGGAAAGTGGAGATTCGCTAATTACTTTTTGTCTGAACCACTGATTATACCCATCCTTCGCTTTCCGTTCCGCTTCGCTTCACTCCAAGCTCCGGAGGGCAGGCTGATTTTTATGATTACGCAGATTACCGCCTGCCCAAATCACCA